>JALRJA010000258.1 GCA_023255235.1 Flaviramulus sp. | reverse complement strand
TTATAACTTCACCCCAACCTACACCACCACCATTGTGAATAGAAACCCAAGTAGCACCTCTAAAACTATTACCAATAACGGTATGAATAGCCATATCGGCGGTAAATTTACTGCCGTCATAAATATTAGAAGTTTCGCGGTAAGGTGAATCTGTTCCGCTAACATCATGATGGTCTCTACCTAAAACTATAGGTGCTATTTCGCCATTAGCTACTGCCTTATTAAAGGCTTGAGCTATTTTAATACGTCCTTCTGCATCAGCATATAAAATACGTGCTTGCGAACCCACAACGAGTTTATTTTTTTTGGCATTTTCAATCCAAGTGATATTATCTTGCATTTGAAGTTTAATTTCTTCGGGAGACTTTTTCATAATTTCCTGAAGTACTTCCAGAGCCATTTTATCAGTTTTATCTAAATCTTCTAATTTACCCGATGTGCATACCCAACGAAATGGTCCAAAACCATAATCAAAGCACATAGGTCCTAAAATATCTTGAATATAAGAAGGATATGCCCATTTTTGAGCTTTTTCAATTGATGAAGACATACTTACTTTTCTATTATTTATATCGAGAAAAACCTTTGCTTTAGCACGAGAAGCTTCTAATAGAAAAGCATTTCCGTAATCAAAAAAATAAGTACCTCGTTTTACGTGTTTGTTAATAGCATTTACATGCCTACGTAGGCTTGCTTGAACTTTTTCTTTAAAAACAATAGGGTTTTCTCTAATTAAGCGATTAGATTCCTCATAAGAAACATCAACAGGATAGTAACCGCCTGTCCATGGAATATGCAAAGAAGTTTGGTCTGAGCCAACATGAATAAAAATGCCTTCTTCATAAAAACGTTCCCAAACGTGAACCACATTTCCTATAAAAGCAATAGAAACTATTTCGTTATTTTTTTGAGCCATTTTAACACGATCAACCAACTTATTCAAGTTATGAGTTAGTACATCTACCCAACCTTGCTCATATCGTTTTTTGGCTGCTTTTTCATTTACTTCTGCCACAACTGTTATACAGCCTGCAATATTGCCCGCTTTTGGTTGAGCTCCACTCATTCCGCCTAAGCCCGATGTTAAAAATATTTTTCCAGCTGGAGAATTGTTTTTTGCTACTTTTTTTCTAAAGGCATTCATAACCGTTATAGTTGTTCCGTGAACGATACCCTGCGAACCAATATACATAAAAGATCCGGCTGTCATTTGTCCATATTGCGTAACACCAAGAGCATTATACTTTTCCCAGTCGTTTGGTTTAGAATAATTTGGAATCATCATACCATTTGTAATCACAACTCGTGGTGCATTTTTAGACGATGGAAACAAGCCCATAGGATGTCCAGAATATAGGTGAAGTGTTTGCTCGTTGGTCATGGTAGCCAAGTATTGCATGGTTAATAGATATTGTGCCCAATTTTGAAATACAGCACCATTACCACCGTATGTAATTAATTCATCGGGATGTTGTGCCACCAACGGATCTAAATTATTTTGAATCATGAGCATTATAGCTGCTGCTTGTTGCGATTTTGCTGGATAGTCTGAAATGTTTCTAGCAACTATTGTATAACTAGGTTTAAATCTGTACATGTATATTCTACCAAACTCTAGTAATTCTTGGGCAAATTCATGAGCTAATTCTTCATGCCATTTTTTAGGAAAGTATCTTAACGCATTTTTTATAGCCAATTGTTTTTCGGTTTTGCTTAAAACATCTTGTCTTTTTGGTGCTCTATTACCCTCTTTTTGATAGTTGTATTTTGGAGGTAATTGTTTTGGAATTCCTTGTAAAATTTGCTCTTTAAAGGTCATTGTCTTTAATTTAATTTACAATAAATACTTGGTTTTTTACCAATGTAATTAGGGTGTTAATATCGTTTTTTAGTATTCTGTCTTCCTCTAATTTGGCGACATGCTTTCTAATAATTTTAAAGTTTTTTTCTAAAATTACAGAAAATGTATGAGGTCTTCTAAACTCCATGGCTTGTGCTGCATACATGAGTTCAATAGCCATTATTTTTTCTATATTATGTAAAATTTGATTGAATTTGCGTGCAGAAATACTTCCCATAGAAACATGGTCTTCTTGACCTAATGACGTAGGAATACTATCTGCCGATGGCGGAAAACACAAAGCTTTGTTTTCGGTTACCAAAGCAGCAGTAGTGTATTGCGGAATCATAAACCCAGAATTTAAACCTCCGCTAGTGGTTAAAAATCGTGGCAAACCAAATTTGCCTTCAATGAGTAAATAACAACGTCTGTCTGAAATATTTCCTAATTCTGATGCTGCAATAGATGCATAATCTAAAGCCATTGCCAATGGTTGTCCGTGAAAATTACCTCCAGAAATGGCTTCATCTTCAGTTAATACAATAGGGTTGTCTGTTACAGAATTCATTTCAACTTCTGCAAGTTCTTCCAAATGGTAATAGGCATTTCTTGAAGCACCATGTACTTGAGGAATACAGCGCATAGAATAAGGGTCTTGTACACGTTCACAATTTTCATGAGATGTAATATTGCTTGAATCTTTAAATAACATACGCATTCTTTGTGCCACTTCTATAGTACCTTTAAATGGGCGAATGCTATGCAACAATTCTTTAAAAGGCGATTCGCTTCCTTGATAACCTTCTAAACTCATGGCACCGGCAACATCGGCTAAATCTAGTATGTATTTCATTTTATGCAAGCCTTTTATAGTATGGGCTAAAATAAATTGGGTGCCATTTATTAGTGCCAACCCTTCTTTTGCCGATAATTCTATTGGTTGTAAATTATGAGCCTTTAAAACTTTTGTTGCTGGTATTATTTTGTTTTCAACCCAAAATTCACCTTCTCCAATTAATGGTAAAAACAAATGAGATAAAGGAGCTAAATCACCTGATGCACCAACCGAACCTTGCTCAGGAACTACTGGTAATAAATTGTTATCTATAAAATATATAATACGTTCTACAACGCTTAATCTAATACCCGAAAACCCTTTGCTTAAAGCGTGTACTTTACAAATCATCATAATTTTTGAAAGCTCTTTATCTATTGGGTTTCCAACTCCAACTGCATGCGAGATGAGTAAATTTTTTTGAAGTAGGTTAGTTTGCTCAGATGATATTTTAACATCACACAAAGGACCAAAACCAGTATTAATACCATAAATAGCCTTAGTAGCATTTGCCATTTTTTCAACCTTTTTTCTAGATTCATTAATTTTAGTAATAGCATAATTAGATAGGTTTGCTTTTAAGCTACTATTGGCAATAGCAATAACGTTATCTACTGTGAGTTTGTCAATTCCGTATATAAACATCTTTTATATAATAAGTTGAATTTTGCTTTTAATAATCACAAAATTATTGATAAATTTGATACACAATAATATCATTACTATTAACAATTAATAACTATGAGTTATCAATTAGAATTAAGGCATCTAAACTATTTTTTGGCTCTTGCTAAAGAATTACATTTTAGAAAAGCTGCTGAAAAGCTCTTTATTTCCCAACCTGGTTTAAGTAGGCAGATAAAAGAAATGGAAGATAATTTGGGTGTAAAGCTTTTTGACAGACATAACAGAGAAGTTAAACTAACCCATACAGGTTTGTATTTAAAAGAAGCGCTAACAAAACATTTAAAGAGTTTAGATACTATTTTAAATCATGCAAAATTGCTTGAAAATGGTATGCAAGGCAGATTAGATTTTGGGTATGTGGGTTCTGCAATGCAACACATAATTCCAGATTTACTATTAACGCTTACTAAAAATCACCCTAATATTATTTTTAGTTTAAAGGAAATGGATAACACCAAACAAATAGAAGGTTTACTTTCTCAAGATATTGATATTGGTTTTGTTAGAATGGATCGCATACCTAGAGGTTTAGAAATTAAACCTGTTTTAAAAGAACCTTTTTGCTTGGTTTTACCAAAAAATCATCCTATTGATGCTTCAAACTTTAAAAATTTAACGCAACTAAAAGACGCTCACTTTATATTATTTGACCCAAAATACAGCTCGTCTTATTATGAAAAAGTAATGACCATTTTTGATGACAGTGGTTTTTCACCAATTGTTTCTCACAATACTATTCATGCAGGTTCTATATATAAATTAGTTGAAAATAACTTTGGCGTTTCAATTGTACCAAAATCTTTAATAGTTGAAAATAATGCCAATTTAAAGTTTATTGAACTTCATAAAATTAGGCAAAAAACTATTCTTTCAGTTATTTGGAACAAGGAAAATAGAAATCCTATTCTAAAAAATATTTTGGAGGTTATTCATAATAAAAACACAAAATAGTATTTTCATAAATATAAAGACTATATTTGCCGCTTAAAACTCAAAAATGAGTTTAAATTCCTCAGAGAGAGGATGTGTTGCTTGAAGTTTAGGTTTAAAGTATGTCGATTCGCTTCTTTTGTAACACTACATAATAAATCGCATACATTATAAAACAGAATGAACACATTCCAAGATTTAGGTCTTAATCAAGACCTATTAAATGCTATTACAGACTTAGGTTTTACTAAACCAAGTGAAGTACAAGAAAAAGCTATTCCTATTTTATTAAACACAGAAACCGATTTGGTTGCTTTAGCTCAAACAGGAACAGGAAAAACAGCCGCTTTTGGTTTTCCTATGCTACAAAAAATTAACATCGATAGTAGAACTACACAAGGTTTAATTTTATCGCCAACTAGAGAGCTTTGTTTACAAATTGCCAACGAAATGAAATTGTATGGCAAACATTGTAAGGGGCTTAATGTGGTTGCTGTTTATGGCGGTTCAAGTATTTCTGAACAAGCTAGAGAAGTGAAAAAAGGTGCTCAAATTATTGTTGCTACACCAGGCAGAATAAAAGATATGATTAGCAGGCGTTTGGTTGATATTTCTAAAATTGAATATGCAGTTTTAGACGAAGCCGATGAAATGCTAAATATGGGTTTTTATGAAGATATAACAGCTATTTTATCTAACACGCCTATAGATAAATGTACCTGGTTGTTTAGTGCTACAATGCCTAAAGAAGTTTCGGTTATTGCCAAAAAATTCATGGATAATCCACAAGAAATTACAGTGGGTAATAAAAATGAAAGTACCAATAATGTATCTCATGAATATTATTTAGTAAATGCCAGAGATCGCTATAATGCTTTAAAACGTTTGGCAGATGCCAATCCAGATATTTTTTCGGTGGTATTTTGTAGAACAAAACGCGATACACAAAAAGTGGCTGAACAGCTTATTGAAGATGGTTATAATGCAGGTGCATTACATGGTGATTTAAGCCAAAATCAACGTGATTTGGTAATGAATGCCTTTAGAAAAAATCAAATTCAAATGCTTGTAGCTACAGATGTTGCAGCACGAGGTATAGATGTAGATGATATAACGCACGTAATTAATTATCAATTACCAGACGAAATTGAAACCTATACACACCGTTCAGGACGAACAGGTAGAGCCGGCAAAAAAGGGGTTTCTATGGTTATTGTTTCAAAAAGTGAGGTTCGTAAAATAAAAAGTATTGAGCGAATTATTAAGAAACAATTTGATAAAAAAGACATTCCTGATGGTATGTATATTTGCGAAGTGCAACTAATGTCTCTGGCTAATAAAATTCACAACACCGAGATTAATCATGAAATTGATAAACATTTAACCAGCATCAACAACTTGTTTGAAAACACAACCAAAGATGAGTTGATTAAGAAGTTTTTTTCGGTTGAATTTTCTCGTTTTTACAACTACTATCAAAAATCAAAAAACCTTAATGTTACAGAAAATTTTGATGATAGAGATGATAGCGGACGTGATTATAGAGGCGGACAATCAAATTCTACACGCTATTTTATAAACGTTGGTAATAAAGATGGTTATGACTGGATGAAGCTAAAAGATTTCTTGAGAGAGCAATTAGGGTTAGACAGAGATGCTATTTTTAAAGTAGAAACAAAAGACAGTTTCTCTTTTTTCAATACCGAAAATGAGCTAAAAGACAAAGTACTTTCACATTTTACCGATTTTCAACATGACGGACGTTATGTAAATGTAGAAATATCTGAAAACAGAGGTGGAGGCGGCAGAAAACGAAACGATAGAAACCGTAGCGGCAGAAAAGAAGCTTCTGGAAAGAGAAAAGAAAGACGCTCTGGAACTAATTCGCATAATAAGCCAAGACGTTCTGGAAGTGAATTTAAATCTAAAGGTTCTCATTCTGGTTCAAGACCTGCTGTGGCAAGGCGTTCTAGACGATAAAATTGAATCTATTTGTTAATTTTAAGTCAAAAACAATTTTCTGTTCTTATTTTGTTGTTTAGTTTAGTACTTTTATAACAAATTAGGCGTTGCTATAAAAACACTATGAAGAACAATTTACTTCTTTTTGTATTGTTGCTTACTACTCTTGCTGGTTTTTCACAAGAAGCAGATAAGGTGTTTGGTGTTGTTATAAATTCTGCAGACGATACGCCTTTAGAAAATGTAAACATAGTTAATCTTAATCAAGTTATAGGAACCATTACTAATGACAAAGGCGAATTTGCTTTATCTGCTAAGGTAAACGATACACTTCACTTTTCGTATTTAGGCTTTAAATCTATTAAAGTTAGAGTTACCAATGATTGGTTAAAATTTGGAAGTTCAAAAATTGAATTAACCGAATTAGCACTAGCATTAGAAACCGTAGTTATAAATCAATTAAAACTAACCGGCTATTTAGAAGTTGATATAAAACAAGTTCCTGCTGTAAATGATAATTACAGATACAGTATTTCTGGTTTATCTAGTAAAGGTTATGAAGCTGGAAAAACATCTGGTTTAACAAAAGTTATTGGTTCTATTTTTAATCCTGCCGATTTTTTACATCGCATGTTTGGTAAAAAACCAAATGAGCTGCGAAAACTTAAAAAAATGAAGGAAGATGACGAAATTAGAAATTTATTAGCTTCTCGTTTTGACAGAGAAATGCTCACCGTTTTATTACAAGTTGACAAGGTTGATTTAGATGAAATTGTAAATCAGTGTAACTATTCAAAAGGGTTTATTCAAACAGCCAACGATTTGCAAATACTAGATGCCATTAGTGAGTGTTATGAAGAGTATAAACTTTTAAGCAGAGGTCGCAGCAAACGATTATAATTTATTTATTGTGCATAAAATCGTTCTACAATTTCATCAAAACTTTTAATTGTTTTTTTACACCAATCAAAACGCTTTTCAAGTATCTCATGTTCTGGTAGTTTCCAATTTAAATCTGTTTGTTTTAATTTGGTGGTAACATGCTGCAATATTATAGCTGCAGAAACCGATATATTTAAACTTTCGGTAAAACCAACCATTGGTATTTTTAAAAAGCAATCGGCTTGATTTAAGACTTCTTTAGATAAGCCTTTTGTTTCTCTTCCAAAGAAAAAGCAAGATTTTTTGGTAACATCAAACCTATGTAAATCACCATTTTTGGCATGAGGTGTTGTTGCTACTATTTGGTAGTTATTTTGTTTTAAATTGGCTATACAGTCCTGCACATTACTGTATCTGTTTAAATCTACCCATTTTTGAGATCCCATAGCAATTTCTCTATCAATACGTTTGGTGTTTTGTTCTTCAATAATATTAATTTCTTGAATTCCAAACACATCGCAACTACGTATAACCGCACTGGTGTTATGAAGCTGATAAACATCTTCTACAGCTACTGTAAAATGTTTTGTGCGTTGAGATAAAACGGTTTTAAATCGTTCTAGTCTATTATCGGTTAAATAGGTTTCAAGATGTTCAAGGAGTTTGATGTCTAACATAAATCAAAAGTAAAAAATGCTATTGCTAAAAACAAAACCATGGATAATGTTTTATTAAGATATTCCGATTTTTTCGATGATGATGGCGGATTCGAAAAAGTGAAAAAGGATTTCGATGAATTGGGTGATGACCTTATCAAAAAGGCCAAGGATGTCCGGTCCAAAATCCGCCAATTGACCGGAGACCACATGGTGGCGAGCAAATCCACTTCGCCACATGCGTTTAGCGTCGTCGAAGTTGACTTCGCCAACGTCGATCGTGTTCGGTCGTCGGTGAAGGCAGAGTTCCGTACATCGGAAGGCTTCTCACTGACCTACCTGCCGTTCATCGCTCGCGCACTTGTTGATGGCTTGCAAGAGTTCCCGAATCTCAATGCGAGTGTCGTGGGCACAGATCTCGTTGTTCACGGATACATCGACCTTGGAATTGCTGTCGATCTCGATTATCAGGGGCTTATCGCACCTGTGATCCGTGGTGCAGAAACAAAGCGCCTAAAAGCGATTGCCCAAGAAATTCACGACCTTGCTGACCGTGCACGAAATCGCCGCCTCAGCCCCGATGAAATTCAGGGTGGAACCTTCACGATCTCAAACAACGGTTCGGCCGGCTCGGTACTTACGATGCCAATTATCAACCAGCCGCAGGTTGGCATTGTCTCAACCGATGCGATTGTACGTAAGCCTGTCGTTGCGAACCTTGCTGATGGGGGAGAAGCAATCGTTGTTCACCCCGTGGGCAATCTTGC
>JALRJA010000255.1 GCA_023255235.1 Flaviramulus sp. | reverse complement strand
TGATAAAAGAAAGTTGCTCTTTTCTTTTCTGGGGTTATCATCTTCAAATTTATTTACAAAAACATCTAAGTTTGTTATGGTTTCACCTTGGTAGGTTTTAATATTAAAAAAAAGGTTTTCAATATCAATATCGCCAAAATTGAATTTGCCGTTAACTAAATTTCTAATATTAATAATAGAGGTGTTTAGTTCTTTTATGCTAATGAGGGTATCTTTTTTAAAATCTTCAATATAAATTTCTTTTAATTCAACATCGCCATTAAATTGAAGACTAACTTTATTGATATGAATGTTGGTTTTAAAATCATTATTAATTGTGTTTGTGAGATGATTACCTATACTTGTTTGAATAAACGGAATAGATAAAATTAACACCAAAATAATGAACAGTAGGAGAAAAACTCCCACTATTTTATATAGTATTTTAAAAAATTTCTTGATAGTTGCTAAAGTTATTATTTTATTGATAATAAACTACATTACCTTAGTTATTTTTAATTTTTGTAATACAAAGTAACCCCGCCTTATCTCATTACGCTTTTATTAAAAAAATAAATGAGTAGTTTTGTATTTACGAATAATTAAAGCAATTAGACGTTTATTAGTTTTCAAAATTAACAATTATTATGCCTAATTTTTAGTAATGTCTTCTCAAAATATTTATATATTAGGAATTGAGTCATCATGTGATGATACTGCCGCTTCTGTAATACACAATGCCCGCATTTTAAGTAATGTAATAGCAAACCAAAAAATTCATGAAGAATTTGGAGGTGTAGTACCCGAATTGGCTTCAAGAGCTCACCAACAAAACATTGTTCCTGTGGTGCACCAAGCTTTAAAAAAAGCTAATATTACTAAAGAACAACTTAGTGCTATTGCCTTTACGCGAGGTCCTGGTTTAATGGGAAGCTTGTTGGTAGGTACTTCTTTTGCAAAATCACTGGCATACGGTTTAAACATTCCTTTAATTGATGTAAACCATATGCAAGGGCATATTTTAGCACATTTTATAGATGAAGACGGTTTTAACAAACCTCCTTTCCCTTTTATTGCAATGACAATTTCTGGTGGTCATACACAAATTGTTAAGGTTGATGATTATTTTAAAATGACTGTTATTGGCGAAACCATTGATGATGCTGTAGGTGAAGCTTTTGATAAAAGCGGCAAAATATTAGGCTTAGGGTATCCTGCCGGTCCTGAAATTGATAAACGTGCCAAGCTTGGAAACCCGTTGGCTTTTAAGTTTACTAAACCAAAAGTAGATGGTTTAAACTTTAGTTTTTCTGGTTTAAAAACTGCCGTGCTATATTTTATTCAAAAGAAAACTAAAGAAAACCCACAGTTTATTGAAAACCATCTTAATGATATTTGTGCCTCTATTCAATACACTATTATTGGTATTTTAGTTGATAAACTAAAACGTGCTTCTAAGCAAACCGGCATTAAACACATTGCTATTGGTGGTGGCGTTTCTGCCAACTCTGGCATAAGACAAGCTTTAAAAGATGGCGAACAAAAATTTGGCTGGACAACCTATGTGCCCAAATTTGAATACACAACAGATAACGCCGCTATGATTGCCATTGTTGGTTACTTAAAATTTTTAGATACTAATTTTGCTCAACAAAGCATTGCTGCTTCTGCAAGGCTAAAAATTTAGAATATAATGCAGCTTTTTTACAATTTTGAAATAACAGAGAATACCACACAATTTTCTTTTAACAAAGAAGAAAGTAGGCATATTGTAAAAGTATTACGTAAAACAACCAACGATAAATTACATATTACCAACGGAAAAGGATGGTTATTTACCGCACAAATAGTGGTTTCTAATGTAACTAAATGTACTGCCAATATTATATCTAAATCCTTTCAAAAAAAACACGACTACAATTTACATCTTGCGGTAGCTCCTACAAAAATGACTGATAGATATGAATGGT
>JALRJA010000244.1 GCA_023255235.1 Flaviramulus sp. | reverse complement strand
GTTTAAAACAGCCTACACAACACTATCTCAAGAAGAATTAAATCAATTTAATTATAAAAAAGGAGATACCGAAGGTGTTGTAAATTACGGGTTATCGTTAGAAGGCATTGTACTTGCCGTTATTTTTATTGAAGATAATCAAGAAGGTATTATAAAAATGTCATTGCGTTCTAAAGGGCATTTTTCTGTTAATGAAATGTCGCGAACACATTTTGAAGGAGGTGGTCATACCAATGCAGCAGGCGGTAAAAGCTATCTGTCTTTAAGTGAAACTGTTGCTAAATTTATTAGTATATTGCCTAGTTATAAAAAAGCCCTAAACAATGCGTAAATTAACACTATTTGCTCTTGCATTAATTCTATTTGCTTGTAAACACCCAGAAGCAAGGCAGCCTGTTTCTGTAAAAACAGGTACGTTTATAGACAACTCGGTAGAACGAAATAAAAAACTAAATGCCAAAGAACAAGCTTCAATTGAAAAACTAATGAAGCAGCAACCAGAAAATTATATAGCTTCAGAAAATGGTTTTTGGTATTTTTATAACAATAAGGTAGCATCCGATTCTTTAAAAACGCCCAATTTTGGAGACCAAATTACATACAACTATACTGTTAAAGCACTAAATGGAACTGTAATTTATTCTTCAGAAGAACTAAAAACACAAACCTATATTATGGATCAGCAAGAATTGTTTACAGGATTGCGTGAAGGTTTAAAACTTATGAAAGCTGGTGAAACCATTACCTTTTTATTCCCTTCTCAAAAAGCTTATGGCTATTATGGTGATGCAAAAAAAATATTTAGAAACACACCTATTATTTGTCAAGTTACAGTAAATTCAATTATAAAAAATCAAACAAATTAACATGCGTTTTTTAACTATATCTTTTAAGGTTTTATTATTTGGTTTATTACTAAACCTAACAGCTTGTAAAATTCAGTATCCTGAGCTTGAAGACGGTATTTATGCCGAGTTTATAACAAATAAAGGTGTTATGGTTGCCAAACTAGAAAGCGATAAAGTTCCTGTAACGGTTGCCAACTTTGTATCGTTAGCCGAAGGAAAAAATCCTTTAGTAAGTGACAATTATAAAGAAAAAAAATACTACAACGGCACTACTTTTCATAGGGTTATGGACCAATTTATGATTCAAGGAGGCGATCCTACCGCTACTGGCACAGGAAATCCTGGTTATAAATTTAATGATGAATTTCATCCAGACTTAAAACATGACAAACCAGGTGTTTTATCTATGGCCAATTCAGGACCAAATTCAAACGGTAGCCAATTTTTTATTACCGAAGTGCCAAAACCTCATTTAGATAATATGCATAGTGTTTTTGGGCAATTAGTAATTGGTATAAACATTCAAGATTCTATATCAAATGTAGAAGTTGATAAAAAAAATAAGCCTATAAAAGAGGTAATTATAACAGAGTTAAATATTATAAGAAAAGGT
>JALRJA010000166.1 GCA_023255235.1 Flaviramulus sp. | reverse complement strand
ATGTATTATAACACCGGTTTTACCAGAAGTCAACCCCTAATAAGACCTCGCCATTTACGCATGGCTAGCACGTATGATCTACGCTCTGTAGTGAAGTCAGGGAAGTTGACCATTGCCCATTGTACGAACTTGATCTTCTCTGTTGTTGACATATTAGGCACTCCAGTAGGTTTCTGAACTAACGCCACTTATTAAAAAGTATAAAGACGAAACCTTTTTATTGCCTAATACCGATAAAATAAAACCCGAAGTGCCAGAAACTTTAAATGCTCTTGGTGTAAACTGGAAACAAGCTACATTTTATAAAACCGTAGTTAGTGATTTATCAGATTTAGCAAATGTATATTATGACGTTTTAGTTTTTTTCAGTCCTTCTGGAATAGAATCTTTATTTCAAAACTTCCCAGACTTTAAACAAAATGAAACCCGTATAGCTGTTTTTGGAAATACAACTATTAAAGCCGTTGAAGAAAAAGGGTTGCGTGTTGATATTGCCGCACCAACACCCGAAACACCTTCTATGACAATGGCTTTAGAAAAGTATATTGAAAAAGTAAATAAAGGAAAATAGTTTACTTACTAAAAAGTGTAGCGTTGTGGACCACCGCGTCTAATTTCTTCGTTACAATGGGCTTCAAACTTTTTAAAGTTTTCTCTAAAAGCGTTCGATAATTTAAAGGCTGTTTTATAATAAGCCTCATCATTATTCCAGGTAGCTCTGGGACTTAATACACTTGTTGGCACGCCTGGGCAAGTTCTAGGCTGCGCCACTCCAAATACAGAATGAATATGGTAATTATCATAACAGTACAATCCTAAATCGCCATTTAACACCGCATGAATCATGGCTCGTGTGTATTGTAACTTCATTCGGGTTCCTACACCATAAGGTCCACCTGTCCAGCCTGTATTTACCAACCAAACATTAACACCAGCTTCAATCATTTTTTTACTTAACATTTCGGCATATTTAGATGGGTGTAATGGCATAAAAGGAGCTCCAAAACACGCCGAAAATGATGGTAATGGTTCAACCACACCAGCCTCTGTTCCTGCTACTTTTGCTGTATAACCAGAAATAAAATGATAGGCTGCTTGGCTAGGTGTAAGCTTAGATATGGGTGGTAATACCCCAAAGGCATCGGCTGTTAAAAAGAAAATATTTTTAGGGTTTTTACCTATTGATGGAACTTGAATGTTTTCAATAAAATCAATAGGATAGCTCACTCTTGTGTTTTGTGTAATTGATGCATTTGAATAATCTACTTCGCCCGTTTTATCTAAAAACACATTTTCTAAAATGGCTCCTTTTTTAATAGCATCAAAAATTTCAGGTTCGTTTTCTCTACTAAGATTTATAACTTTAGCATAACATCCGCCTTCAAAATTAAACACCGTATTTTCATTTGTCCAACCATGCTCATCATCACCAATTAAACTCCTACTTGAGTCTGTTGATAAGGTTGTTTTTCCTGTTCCAGATAAGCCAAAAAATATGGCTGTATCGCCCTTTTTTCCAACATTGGCACTACAATGCATGGGCAGTGTGTTTTTAAATACCGGTAGTATAAAATTTAAAACAGAAAAAATGCCTTTTTTAATTTCACCTGTATAACCTGTACCACCAATTAAAGCTATTTTTTTTGTGAAGTTTAAAATAGCAAAATTATGTTGCCGCGTTCCGTCTTCGTCTGGGTTTGCCATAAAACCTGGAGCGTTTATTACGGTCCATTCTGGAGAAAAAGTATCAAGTTCTTTTTCAGTTGGTCTTAAAAACATGTTATAGGCAAACATATTGCTCCACGGATATTCATTAATAACACGAATGCTTAATTTATAATTCTCATCGGCACAAGCATAGCAATCTCTTACAAATAGCTCTTTATTTGATAAATAGTCTGTAACCTTATTATAAAGTCTATCAAAATTATCAACTTCAAACGGAATATTAATAGCTCCCCACCAAACTTTGTCTTGTGTTATAGCGTCTTTAACAATAAATCTATCTTTAGGAGAACGCCCTGTAAACTCGCCTGTATTTACAGCTAAAGCACCCGATGAAGCCGCAGCACCTTGACCTTTTTCTATAGTTAAATCATGCAACTCATTAGGAGATAACTGGTATTTAACCTTGGCGTTTTTTATACCATATTCATCTAGCGAAATCGTTTTCGTGGCTTGATAATTACTTTTCATATTTTTTTAATTTGTTTTAGGTGGTACAAAATTAAATATTATTTAACCACAACAAGAATTAAAGTTAAAAATAATAAATACCAATTTCCTTAAGTTTTTAATACCAGTTGTATTTTGTGTGTAAAATTATTTTTCAATAGCTCTTTAATAATAACCGACATAAATGGTCAGGTTGTGAAACAAATAACCACGGGTATACTACCAATAGGAAAATCAACCTTTAATGTAAATTTAGAAGGGTTATCCCAAGGCATTTACTTTGTTAATTTTAGAAGTGAAGCGATTAATAAGGTTACCAAATTAGTGGTAATGGATTAGCGTATTTGCTAAATAGAATAC
>JALRJA010000165.1 GCA_023255235.1 Flaviramulus sp. | reverse complement strand
AAATCTGTTTATACGTTCGGGCTTTTGAAAATTAGGAAGTCATACTCAAAAGCAGCTTACCGTTTAAGTAACCGAATTTTAAAGCTAACTTCCGTTTTACCCATTTATGCTAGCCAGCATAGTTATGGCTTTATACCTACTACTCAAAATCAAATTCAAATTTGATATTCATTTTTTTTAAAAATAGCCGCCTAATTAAATTAGGGTATTTATCTTTAACAATAAAAAAAAATAAATGAATACAAAATATATTGATTTAATTCATCAAACTTTTGATTTTCCGCAAGAAGAATTTAAACTAGAAAACAGAACATTAGAGTTTCATGGTATAAACCTTATGAAATTGGTTGAAACCTACGGTACACCTTTAAAGTTTACCTATTTGCCACAAATATCTAATAATATTTTAAGAGCTAAAAAATGGTTTACAGATGCGATTAAAAAAAACAAATACAAAGGCAAATACCATTACTGCTATTGCACAAAAAGTTCGCATTTTAAGCACGTTTTAAACGAAGCTTTAAAAAATGATATTCATATAGAAACATCATCGGCATTTGATATTGATATTGTTGAAAACTTAAAAAAAGAAGGCAAAATAACAGATGAAACCTATGTTATCTGTAATGGCTTTAAACGCTCACAATATATTACCAATATTGCTAGATTAATTAATAATGGTCATAAAAATGCCATTCCTATTATAGATAATTATGAAGAAATAGACCTGCTATCTGAAGAAATAGAAGGTAAATTTAATATTGGCATTAGAATAGCATCAGAAGAAGAACCAAAATTTGAGTTTTATACCTCGCGTTTAGGTATTGGGTATAAAAACATAGTGCCATTTTACAGAAGCCAAATACAAAATAATAAAAGAGTTAAGTTAAAAATGCTACACTTTTTTATTAATACAGGTATTCGTGATAATGCCTATTATTGGAACGAGTTGCACAAGTGTTTAAAAGTTTATACAAGCTTAAAAAGAATATGCCCATCTTTAGATAGCTTAAACATAGGAGGTGGTTTTCCTATAAAAAACTCATTGGCTTTTGATTTTGATTATCAATATATGGTTGACGAAATTATTAACCAAATAAACATGGCATGTGAAGAAGAAGAAGTTAAAGTACCCAATATATTTACAGAGTTTGGAAGCTTTACAGTAGGTGAGAGTGGAGGTGCTATTTATGAAGTACTATATCAAAAACAACAAAACGACCGTGAAAAATGGAATATGATAAACTCATCATTTATAACCACTTTACCAGATACTTGGGCTATTAATAAGCGTTTTATTTTATTGCCAATAAATAGATGGTTTGATACTTATGAGCGTGTTTTACTAGGAGGCTTAACGTGTGATAGTGATGATTATTATAATAGTGAGCAGCACATGA
>JALRJA010000115.1 GCA_023255235.1 Flaviramulus sp. | reverse complement strand
GTTACAAAACCGCAACCTACAAAAGCTGCCGAAACAAAAGAAGAGGTTTTAACGGCAGATAATGCTGAAGAAATAGCTATAAAAAAACAAAAAGCAATTGAAGCTAAAGAAAAAGCTATAGCCGATACTGAAGCTAAAGCTGATAGAATTGCTAAAGAAAAACGCGAATTAGACGAGAAAAAGAAAAAACTTGATGCTTTAATTGGTGGTGTAAGCAAATCTGAAGGTACAGCAACAGGAGGCGAGGGCAATGATACTAAACCAGGAGATAAAGGGCAATTAGATGGCGATCCATACGCACCAAGCTATTTTGGTTCTAGTGGTGCAGGAAGTAGCGGTGTTGGTTATGGTTTAAGCGGACGTGGAAGTGCATCATACAATACCCTTAAGCAAGATTGTAATGAAACAGGAATGGTTATTGTTAGGATTGTAGTGAATAAAAGCGGAAACGTAATAGAAGCAGAATCAGGCGTAAGAGGCACAACAAATACCGCAGCATGTTTGTTAGAACCGGCAAAAAAAATAGCGTTATCACATAAATGGCGACCAGACGCAAATGCACCAGCAAGACAAATAGGTTTTGTTAAAGTAAACTTCAAACTAGGGCAATAAAATGACGTATCAAGATACACTAGATTGGATGTTTTTACAACTACCAATGTATCAACACCAAGGTCAATCTGCATTCAGAAAAGATTTATCCAATACAATAAAACTAGCAAAACAGCTAAATCATCCTGAAAATAATTTTAAAACCATTCATGTAGCAGGAACAAATGGTAAAGGTTCAACAAGCCATATGTTAGCATCCATTTTACAGGAAGCAGGATATAAAGTTGGTTTATACACATCACCACATTTAAAAGACTTTAGAGAGCGTGTAAAAATTAACGGTAAAGTGATAAGTAAACAATTTGTAACCAACTTTATTAAGCGTTATAAGTTGTTTTTTGAAGCGAATAGCTTGTCATTTTTTGAAATGACAGTAGGTATGGCTTTTAATTATTTTTCAAAACAAAAAGTAGATATTGCGGTTATTGAAGTTGGTATGGGTGGAAGGTTAGATTCTACAAATATTATTATACCTGAAGTATCTGTTATAACCAATATAGGGTTCGATCATATGCAATTTTTAGGGAATACATTAGAAGCGATTGCTTATGAAAAAGGAGGTATTATAAAACCAAATATCCCTGTAGTAATTGGTGAAACGCAAAATGAAACAACACCAGTTTTTAAGCAATTAGCTAAAAAGAATAATTCAAAAATTGTATTTGCAGACAAAGAAAAAACAAAAACATATACTTCAGATTTAACCGGTATTTATCAATCTAAAAACATGCTTACCGTTATACAAAGCATTAAGGAACTTCAAAAAAAAGGTTTTAATATTACAGAAGAAAATATTAAAAAAGGTTTGTTACAAGTTGTGAAAAATACGGGTTTAATGGGGCGTTGGCAAACACTACAAACCAATCCAAAAGTAGTATGCGATACAGGTCATAATAGAGATGGGTTGAGTTATGTGATGAAACAACTTTCAAATGAGGTTTTTGACAACTTACACATGGTTTTTGGAGTTGTAAATGATAAAGATTTAACATCCATAATAGATTTATTGCCTAAAAAAGCAACATATTATTTCTGCAAACCCGATATTCCACGAGGTTTAAATGCCAACGAACTTAAAAAAGTTTTGAACGATTTTGGTTTGATTGGTGAAGCTTATAATTCTGTTAATGACGCATATAAAAGTGCATTAAAGAAAGCGTCTTTAACCGATTTTGTCTTTATTGGCGGTAGTACTTTTGTTGTAGCAGAAATAATTTAATTTTTTTTAAAAAAAGTTTTTGCAGAATGAAAATCTAGCTTATATTTGCACACCGATAATAAGGGCAATTAGCTCAGTTGGTTCAGAGCACCTCGTTTACACCGAGG
>JALRJA010000452.1 GCA_023255235.1 Flaviramulus sp. | reverse complement strand
CATTTTTAATAAGTAATGCTGTTTTTTGGATGGACCATTACCACGCAGACGGCTTACGTGTTGATGCTGTTGCTTCTATGCTCTTTTTAGATTACTCTCGTGAAGATGGGCAATGGGAACCAAATAGTAATGGCGGTAGAGAAAACCTTGCTGTTATAAGCTTTTTAAAAGAATTAAATGAAGAAATATATGCGTCTTTTCCAGATGTTCAAACCATAGCCGAAGAATCAACAGCCTACCCCATGGTGTCAAAACCAACCTTTGTAGGCGGTTTAGGATTTGGCATGAAATGGATGATGGGTTGGATGCACGATACCTTAAAATATTTTGCAAAAGATCCTGTATATAGAAAATACCATCAAAGCGAAATTACCTTTAGTTTAGCTTATGCTTTTACCGAAAACTTTATGTTACCATTATCACACGATGAAGTTGTATATGGCAAAAACTCTATTTTGGGCAGAATGCCCGGCGATGAGTGGCAGCGATTTGCTAACCTAAGGTTGTTATATGGCTATATGTTTACACACCCAGGAACCAAACTTTTGTTTATGGGTGGAGAATTTGGGCAATATAACGAGTGGAATTTTCAAGAAAGCTTAGATTGGAATTTATTAAACTTTGAACCCCATAAAAACACACAAAACTATTTTAAAGAGTTAAACAAATTTTATAAAACAACACCAGCACTATTTGAAAAAGCGTTTACAAACGATGGTTTTGAATGGATTAATTACAACGACCATGAAAATTGTGTAATTTCCTATATAAGAAAAGGCTATAATACTCAAAATAATGTAGTTGTAGTATGCAATTTCACGCCTAATGTAAAAGAAAATTACCGTATAGGATTACCAATAAAAGGTAAATTAAAAGAAGTTTTTAATAGCGATTCTAAATCTTTTGGAGGTAGTGGTGTATCCAACAAAAAACAAATACCAATTGAAAAAAAACCATGGAATTACAAAGATTTTTCAGCTGAAATAACTATTCCGCCATTAGCCCTTATAGTTTTTCAATTTAAAGATGTATAATACAATACCAAATGAAGCCAATACTTTAAAAATACACCTTGTATTTTTTTCAAATAAAAAGCAATTTAAACTCTTCAAAAACACACCATTTTTAGTTTATTGAATTTTTTATAATTTATTTACTAATTAATTGTGTTTTATATAAATATTAGCTTTGTTTTTTATAGAAAAGAACCCTTAAAGGAGTATTAATTTTAGTATTTTCGTTAATGAAAATTGATGCCTAGAATATGATTTTAAATACCGAATTAGAACACAAAGGAAACCTCTTTCCTTCTAAAATAATAGCATACCAAAAAAACTTAAATATACTCTCATTTACAACAGATAATGGCGTGGTTTTACAAGTTACTGTTCGTAGAGACAGCATACTTCGTTTTAGATATACCACAACAGGTATTTTTGAAAACGATTTTTCTTATGCTATCACAAAATATGCTAGTAGAGGCTACAACCACCTTGAAGTTACCGAAGATGATACCAAATATATTATAACAACAGCAAAACTTATTTGCAATATTTATAAATCTGATTTGCGTACTGCCATTTTTGATGTAAAAGATAACAGTTTAATTTGCGAAGATGAACTTGGTTTTCATTGGGAAGAAAGCTATGAACATGGTGGCAATGTGGTTAAAATGTCTAAAGCATCACAACAAGGAGAAAGCTACTATGGCTTAGGTGATAAACCTGTTGATACTAATTTAAAAGGCAAACGCTTTCAAAATTGGGTAACAGATTCTTATGCCTACGGAAGAGATACAGACCCTATATACAAAACCATTCCGTTTTACACAGCATTACATACTAAAAAAGCATACGGAATCTTTTTTGATAACACCTTTCGTTCTTATTTTGATTTTTGTCATGAACGAAGAAATATAACCAGTTTTTGGGCACATGGTGGCGAAATGAATTACTATTTCATTTACGGTCCTGAAATGTCTGATGTTGTTGTAAATTATACCGATTTAACAGGCAAACCTCACCAATTACCACCACTTTGGGCATTAGGTTATCACCAATGTAAGTGGAGTTATTATCCAGAATCAAACGTAAAAGAAATAACAACCAAGTTTAGAGAGCTAAAAATACCTTGTGATGCCATTTATTTAGATATTGATTATATGGAAGGCTTTAGATGCTTCACTTGGAATAAAGACTATTTTCCAGACCCTAAGAGAATGGTTAATGAACTAGCCAACCAAGGGTTTAAAACCATTGTTATTATAGACCCTGGTATTAAAATAGATATGGATTATGCTGTGTTTAAAGAAGGGTTAGAAAAAGATTATTTTTGTAAACGAGCCGATGGTCCTTACATGAAAGGAAAAGTATGGCCTGGCGAATGTTATTTTCCAGACTTTACAAACCCCGAAGTTAGAAAATGGTGGGCCGATTTGTTTAAGGAACTTATTGAAGAAATTGGCGTTAAAGGTGTTTGGAATGATATGAACGAACCAGCCGTTATGGATGTTCCAGGTAAATCTTTCCCAGATGATGTGAGACATGATTATGAAGGCAACCCTTGTAGTCATAGAAAAGCACACAATATTTATGGTATGCAAATGGCTCGGGCTACCTATCAAGGTTTAAAAAAATTCTCATACCCTAAAAGACCTTTTGTAATTACTAGAGCTGCCTACTCCGGAACACAACGCTACACATCTAGTTGGACAGGAGATAATGTTGCTACTTGGGATCATTTAAATATAGCCAATTTACAAGCACAACGCATGTGTATGTCAGGTTTCTCATTTATTGGCTCTGACATAGGTGGCTTTGCCGAACAACCAAATGGCGAATTATACGCCCGTTGGATTCAATTGGGTATTTTCCACCCATTTTGCAGAACACATTCTTCAGGAGATCATGGCGATCAAGAACCTTGGGCTTTTGGTGATACCATAACAAATGTAGTAAGAAAATTTATTGAACTTAGATACCAATTACTACCCTATTTATATACCGCTTTTTGGAGATATGCCGAAGAAGGCATACCTATTTTAAAATCTTTGGTATTATATGATCAAGAAGACCCACAAACACATTATAGAAATGATGAATTTATTTTTGGGGAAAAAATGTTGGTATGCCCTGTAACAGGTCCTAACCAACAAGGAAGACGCCTGTATTTCCCTATTGGAAAATGGTATAATTTCTGGACCGATGAACTAGTAGATGGCGGTCAAGAATTATGGGTAGATGCCGATTTAGATAGTATGCCAATTTTTATTAAAGAAGGTGCTATTATTCCTAAATACCCTATTCAACAATATGTAGGTGAAAAAACAGTTGAAGAATTAACTCTTGATGTCTATTATAAATTTGGAAAAGAAACCTCACAAGTATATGAAGATGCTACAGATGGGTATGATTATATTAAAGGACGATATAGTTTAAGAGACTTTAATTTATCAGGAAAAAAAGATGAATTAATTATTCAGCAGCATAAAACAGGTAAATATATAACCACTTACAAAACCTTTAAATTAAATTTACACGGATTGCCTTTTAAAATTTCAAAAATTGAAGTTGACAATGTAGAAATTCCTTTTAAAAAGTTAAAGCTCAATGGCAACAATACCTTAACTCTTACCAAAGAGTTTTCAGAGCTTCATATTAGGGCTTAAAAAAGTGTTTTTACTGTGCATAACTATGCTAAAAGCCTCCAAAATTGAGCTACTAAAAAGGTTACTATAAACCCAATAATAATGGGCATAATAGAGGCAAATGCGGTCCATTTTACACTTTTTGTTTCCTTGTAAATTGTATAAATAGTTGTACTGCAAGGGTTGTGAAGCAAACTAAAAAGCATCAGGTTAATAGCTGTTAAAAGCGTCCACCCGCCTGCTTTTAAAATATGGGCCGTATCGGTTATAGAATCTAATTCAAACAAAACACCAGTGCCTTCGCCTCCTGCTATTCCTGTTACCATAACCGTAAGCATTAAAATAGTAGGGATTACAATTTCATTAGCAGGTATGGCTACTATGTATGCTAACAAAATAACGCCATTTAATCCTAAAAGAAATCCAAAGCCATCAAATGACTGTATTATCCAAATAGCTAAGCTTTCATTGCCAATATTAATATTTGAAATAAGCCAAATAACAGCACCTGCAGGAGCTGCAAATACAATAGCACGCCATAAAACAATGAGTGTTCTATCTATTAAAGAAGTGTAAAGCGTTTTCCAAAAACGAGGTGGTCTATAAGGTGGTAACTCTAAATTAAAAGTTGATACTTCACCTTTTAAAACCGTTTTTGACAAAGCCCATGAAACGCCAAACATAAACACCATGCCTAAAACAGCAATACCAATAACAGCAAATAGAGCTACCAAACTAGAAACCGATTTTGGCACTAATGCACCAATAAAAATGGTTGCTATTAAAATTTGTGTTGGCCAACGCCCATTGCATAATGAAAAATTATTAGTTAAAATAGCAATTAAACGTTCTCTTGGGCTGTCAATAATTCGGGTTGCAATAACACCAGCTGCATTGCATCCAAAACCCATACTCATAGTTAAAGCTTGTTTACCATGTGCACCAGATTTTTTGAATAAGGCATCTAAATTAAAGGCAACACGTGGTAAATATCCAAAATCTTCAAGCAATGTAAATAGCGGAAAAAATATAGCCATAGGCGGCAACATAACTGCAATAACCCAAGCAACCGCCAAATAAACACCATCTATTAAAAACCCTGTTAACCACCATGGCATACCAATATTTAGTGCTAGGCTTTTTAAACTAGGGTAAATGGTGTCTAATAATAGGTTTGCTAATAATGATGATGGGTAATTTGCACCAATAATGGTGAGCCATAAAACTAGTCCTAAAATTAAAAACATAATAGGAAACCCAAACGATTTACTAGTTACTATTTGGTCTATTTTAGAATCTAATTGAAAGCGTTTTTTTGAATTATCATTTTGTACCGTATTTTTAACAATATTAGAAGCATTAGCATACATGCTTTCTGTTAAGGTATCATGAAAATCATCGCCTATTTGCCAGCGTAATTCATTAGATAATTCTATAATATGGTCAATATTTTTTTGATTCATTTTTAAAATATTATACGAGTTCACCAGATCTCAAAGCATTAATAATATGTGTGTCGCCTTCTAATAATCTAAAGGCAATCCATCTACTATTAGGAATATGAGGAAACTCTTTTTTAATTTCGGTTACCAGTACTTTAATAGCTTTTTCAATATTTTGGGGTATGTTTTGTATTCTATATGGCTTACAAACTAGCGTTCCGTTGGCAATTTCACTTATGGTATGAATAAGTTCTGGAATACCTTGGTTAAATCTTGCACTAGTTGGCACTACAGGTATGCCTAAATTGCGTGATAGTGTGCGTACATCAATAGATACATGATTGCGTTTTGCTTCGTCCATTAAGTTTAAACACAAAACGGCTTTATCTGTAATTTCTAAAATTTGAAGTACCAAATTTAAGTTTCGTTCTAACCTATTGGCATCAACCACAATAACCGTAACGTTTGGTTTTCCAAAGAGAAGAAAATTTCTAGCAGCTTCTTCATCTTCAGAAGTTGAGAGCAAAGAATAGGTTCCTGGTAAATCTACCAGTTTGTATTTTCTTGTTTTATATTCAAAACCGCCTTCGGCTCTTATTACGGTTTTGCCCGGCCAATTACCAGTATGTTGTTTTAAACCTGTTAACGCATTAAAAACAGTGCTTTTTCCCGTATTTGGATTACCTGCTAAGGCTACCACAAAATCAAAATTATGGGTATGTATTCCAAGTTTTTTTAATCCGTTGGCATTGAAATGAGTACAAGTTTCGCAAGTGCTGTTTAGTTTGGTTTCCATAGCATTACTTTTTTTTAATAAGAATTTTAGATGCTTGATTTTTACGCAATGCAATAGAAGTGCCTTTAATTAAATAGGCGTGTGGTTCTCCTAAAGGATTTAAAAGGTCTATACTAACTTGAGCTCCTTTTACAAAGCCTAAGTCTAGCAACCGCCTTCTGCTTTCGCCTCTACTTTCTTTTGAAATTCCTATAATTTTTGCTGTTTCATCTTCTTTAAGACTAGATAATCTAGCTATATTATCTTCTACAATAACTTCCTTTTCAATAGGAGCTACTGTTAAATTTGCTGCCACAATAGGTGCTAGTTTAAACGCTTCACCTTCAGAGTGAAACACAATTCTTGTAGTGTTATTTTCTATAACTTTAATAAGCGACCCTATATGAATGTTTTCGGCTAAAATCTGTTTATAAATAACTTGAGGTTCATCTTCAATGTGTGTTATTATTCCAACTGTATTTACTGGTAAAAGAGGTAATTCGGTACCTTTTATTTGAGCTATTTTTCCTGTTTTAGTTGGAATAGGATCGCCATGTGGGTCATATTTTGGGTTTCCAAGTCGTGTTGCCAACATATTGGTTTGGTCATCGTTTAGCTTATGCTCCATCATTTCTGCTCTATTATGCCATTCTGTTTTGCTAAAGCCTGTTTTATCTGCCAAATAACGTTCCCACAATCTATGAACTCTAACAATTCGTAAAGCATAGTCTCTTCCTTTTTCTGATAGTTTTAAAATATCTGATTCAAAATAAATTAAATGATTGATAGTCATTTTTTTTACAGCTTCAACAATGCTTGAATTTTTATATTCTAAGACTTGAACTAGCGTTTTCATATTTACTTTATTGCCAGAATTTTCAAAGTGATATAATTGCTTTAAAATATCTTCAATTATTGTTTTTTCGTTGTTTTTAAAATACTTTTTTAATATCCAAAACCATCCTTTTACAGGTTGAAAAAAAATAAATAGCACTATAACTGCAAAGAAAAAGATTGCTAAAGCCCATATTGGATTGTAGTTGCTCATATCACAAGGTTAGATATAAATTTTGTGCTACTTCTTTTGAAATAACTAGTTTTCTGTTATTGGTTTCTATTGTTAAAGAACTATCAAAAGGTTCTTGTTCTATAACTTTAATGGTATCGCCTAATGCCAATTTATTTTTATTTAAATACTTCAAAAAAGCATCGGTTGCATTTTTAACAAAAGATAAAACACCTACTTTACCTATTTCTACTTCAAAAATATTAACACTTTTTATGGGCGAGTAGTTGCCATCTTTATCTGGAATAGGATCGCCATGTGGGTCATGTGTTGGGTATTCTAAAAAAGCATCTAATTGATTTACTAGTTTTAATGATTTAATATGCTCTAACTGTTCGGCTATTTCATGAACTTCATCCCAAGAAAAATCAAGTTTATTTACTAAAAACACTTCCCAAAGTCTGTGCTTTCTTATAACTAATGCTGCTGCTAAACGCCCCTTTTTTGTTAAGCTTACACCTTGATATTTTATATAATTGGCTAAATTTTTATCGGCTAGTTTTTTTATCATATCGGTTACTGAAGATGCTTTAGATTGTATCTTTTCTGCAATAGCATTTGTGCTAACTGCAACCGTGCCTTGCTTTCCTAAATGATAAATGGCTTTTAAATAATTTTCTTCCGATAATGTAATCATCCTATAAAAAATAGGTTACAAAGATATTAAAATTTACTTGTGTATAAAAATATTTTTAGTCTTGTCTAAAAAATTTAAAGAATCAATTCGTGTTTAATTATTAATCAGGGTTTTACTAGTAGTTTAAATACTAAAGAAAAGGGTATGAGTTGTTAGAATTTAGTAAGCTCGCTCATTATTACCTTCGTAAAAGTTTATAAAGGCTCTGTTTACAACTCTGTTACCACCAACAGTTGGGTAATTGCCTGTAAAATACCAATCTCCCAAATGTTTAGGGCAAGCTTTGTGAAGATTTTCTACTGGTTGAAAAATAATTTTTACTTCGGCTTTTATAGTTTCATCGCTTAGCAATTCTGAAATTTTATCAGAAATTTGTTCATCTGTAAAAGGCTCATAAATGTCTTTTACAAAGTTTTGAACATGTTGATCGGCTAAGTCTGTTTGATTAATACATTTTTTGTAAACGTCTTCAATAATATGGTATTTATTGGCTTCTTTAAGCAATGCTAAAGTGGCTCTAAAAGCAACTAAACTTTCTAGGTTTGCCATATCAATACCATAACAATCTGGGTAACGAATTTGTGGTGCAGATGATACGACAATAATTTTTTTAGGATGTAATCTATCTAGCATTTTTAGAATACTCTTTTTTAAAGTAGTTCCGCGCACAATACTATCATCTATAATAACTAAGTTATCATTTGGTTTTATAACGCCATAAGTAACATCATAAACATGAGCAACCAAATCATCTCTACTACTGTCTTCGGTAATAAAGGTTCTTAGTTTAACATCTTTTATGGCTATTTTTTCAATGCGTATTCTTTCAGATAAAATGTCGGTTACTTTATCTGCCGAAATATTTCGCTTACCTTTTAAAAGGATTTTGGTTTTGGTTTTATTTAATTCTGATTCGGCTGTTTCTACCATGCCAAAAAAGGATGTTTCGGCAGTATTAGGAATGTATGAAAACACGGTGTTTTTGGTGTCATTATTAATAGCTTCTAAAA
>JALRJA010000412.1 GCA_023255235.1 Flaviramulus sp. | reverse complement strand
GGATTTAACCGAAGCGACTCTAAAAAACCAAAAGAAAACCCAGAAGAAATTTACGGCTTATTACCAAAAAGTAGAGTTGATCAATACAACATGTATGATATTATAAAACGCTTAGTTGATAATTCTGAGTTTGATGAGTATAAAGCTCAATATGGAAAAACTATTATTACGTGCTATGCCAGAATTGATGGTTGGGCTGTTGGAATTGTTGCCAATCAACGTCAAATAGTAAAAACAACCGGGTCTAAAACTAAACCAACTGAAATGCAATTTGGCGGTGTCATTTACAACGACAGTGCCGATAAAGCCACTCGTTTTATAGCTAATTGCAATCAGAAAAAAATTCCATTGGTGTTTTTACAAGATGTAACTGGTTTTATGGTAGGTAGTAAAAGTGAGCATGGTGGTATTATTAAAGATGGTGCCAAAATGGTTAACGCAGTAAGCAACTCGGTTGTGCCAAAATTTACCATTATTATAGGTAATAGCTATGGTGCTGGCAATTATGCTATGTGTGGTAAAGCTTATGACCCAAGACTTATTGTTGCATGGCCAAGTGCAGAGCTTGCTGTTATGAGTGGTAACTCGGCAGCTAAAGTGTTATTACAAATTGAAAAAGCCTCTCTTGAAAAACAAGGCGAAAAAATAACCAAACAACAAGAAGAGGCTCTTTTTAATAAAATAAAAAACAGGTATGACAGTCAAGTGTCGCCCTATTATGCAGCTGCTAGAATTTGGACTGATGCTATTATAGATCCTTTAGATACTAGAACTTGGATAAGCATGGGTATTGAAGCTGCCAATCATGCACCTATTGAAAAACAATTCAATATGGGTATTTTACAGGTTTAATATTTATTTAATATCGGTACTGTAAGGAAATAATAATTGAATACCTTGTTTACTTTTTAAATTTTTAATTTCTTGAAATATTTTATAGTTTTCATTACCTAAGGTTTCTTGTAAAATAGTTTCTTTAGATTTTAATAAACCAAACTCTTCAAGTATTTTATCAAGGTCTTTTTCTATAACAGGAAATTCTTTAATTCTATAGTCATTAATTTCTGCTAATTCTGCAGCACGTTGCAGAGCTAAATCTAAACCACCTAATTCATCTACTAACCCATTGTTTACGGCATCTGCACCTGTCCAAACACGACCTTGAGCTATACTTTCTACTTGTTCTAGGGTTAAATTTCTACCTTGTGAAACACGCTTTGTAAACAATTCATAAATACTTACAACCCCTTCTTTTATAAATGCACGTTGGGTATCATTAAACGGTTCTAGTAAACTATATGTAACAGCATTTTTATTGGTAGCTACTTGCTCTGCATTAATACCCATTTTATCTGCTAACTCTTTAGCGTTTGGCAAAATACCAAACACGCCAATACTTCCTGTAATTGTTGTTGATTCTGCAATAATTTTATGGGCATTGGTTGCTAAATAATAACCACCAGATGCAGCTACATTACCCATTGAAACAATTACGGGTTTTATTTTTTTAGTAAGTTCTATTTCACGCCAAATAAGCTCACTTGCTAGTGCACTTCCGCCAGGCGAGTTAATACGTAAAACCACAGCTTTTATCTTATCGTCTTCTCTAGCAGCTTTTAAAGACCTATTCATTACACCTTGTCCTATAGTAGTTTCATCGCCTTCACCATAAATAATATCGCCTTGAGCATATATAACTGCTATTTTATTTTTTATTGAATAGTTTTGTAATTCGGCTGAAGCATATTCAGCATAATCTTCAATTGAAATAAACTTTAAATCGTCTTTAAAATTTATTCCCACAGCTTGTTTCATTCCATTAATATACTCATCATGGTATGCAATTTTATCAATTAGTTTTGAAGCTTTAGCTAAGTCTGGGTTTCTGGCAAGTAAACTATCAGCAATAGTATGTAGTCTTTCAACAGAAATATTTCTACTTTTAGAAATGTCTAGTTTTATTTCATTCCAAATTGAGTTTAAAAAAATGCTAACTTGTTCACGGTTATTATCACTCATTTTATTTTCTAAAAAAGGTTCTACAGCACTTTTGTATTTTCCTAAGCGAACAACTTCCATTTTAAGTCCTGTTTTTTCTTGAAAATCTTTATAATATAACTGTTCAGAATAAAGCCCTTTAAATTCCATTAAACCCGCAGGATTTAAAAAAATAGTATCTGCCACAGAACTTAAATAGTAGTCTTTTTGACTGTATATATTGGCATAAGACACAACAAACTTACCTGATTCTTTAAACCTTAAAAGGGCTTCCCTTATGGCTTTAGTTTGAGAAATTCCGGCATCTAAAAAATTATTATCTATTGATATGCCTTTAATATTTTCATCTGTAGCGGCATAATTTATGGCATTAATAATATTAAAAAGACCGTTTTTTTTGTCATCATTTAAAAACGGATAATCTGCAAAAATGGTTTTTCCTGCGTAGTCTTTAATAGGAAAATCTAATTTTAAATCTAAAATAGAGTTGGGTTTAACTTTAATAACCTGATCGTCATTTGAGCCAAATAACACACCAATTAAAATGATGCCAATAAAACAGATAATTAAAAATACAAAAATTCCAGTAACTGTTGATAATACGCGTTTTATAAAATTCATAGCAATATGTATTGTAGATTAAGTAAACCAAAAATAGTTTACAAATTTAATTTATTTAAAGTATTAACTCGTTGTATTTTACCCGATTTCGTTTCTTGAAATTTAGGTATAAAAAAAATGTCTTTAGGTTTTTCATACATATCTAAGCTTTCAAGAACACTAAAATCAAAATTATTTTTGTTGCCTTCTAAAATAAGTATCGCTTTTTGACCCAAAGCATCATCGGGTTTTGATGCAATAAAAAACCTATTGGGTATTTTACTTTTTAGTTTGTTCTCAATTTGCTCTGGATGTAATTTAATACCACCCGAATTAATGATATTATCATATCTGCCTAACCATTCAAAAGTTGTCTTAGTATGTAATTTTACAATATCATTTGTAACAATTTTTTCTTTTGAAAGGTATGGTGCATCAATAACTAAGCAATCTCTAGTGTCTTGAGAAATGGTAATATTGGGTAATGTTTCAAAACACAAATTCTTTAAAAGTGCTTTTGAATCTGAAAAATTATTAAGCTTCTTAACGGCTATATGAGATACGGTTTCTGTCATTCCGTAGGTTTCATAAACAGTCGTTTTTATATTCTGTAAAGAGTTGATAATACCACTAGAAACATTCCCACCTCCAACAATTATTGTTTTAATCTTTTTAAGGTTCTTGATAGAATTTTTAAGTTGCATAGGTGTAAAGGCACAAAAATCAAATTGTTTTTGGGTATTGATAAACGGTATTGCTTTAGGTTCTACCAAATCTAACTTTAAACCTAAAATAAGGGCTCTCACTAACATCATTTTACCTGCAATAAAACTAGAAGGCAAGCAATGT
>JALRJA010000400.1 GCA_023255235.1 Flaviramulus sp. | reverse complement strand
CAAACAGTTGCATTTTTAAATAAAAGGGTTTCTGCTTTTGGTAATTGAGCAAAACCATAGGCTTTATTAGGAAAAGTGATTGGTAACAATTCAGGTGATTTCTTTTCTGATGCGTCCTCTTTTTTTGATTTGTTTGATGCTTCTTTTGGTGAAAAAGTGGCATTAAAAGGGTATTCATTACCATTTGATAGAATAGATTTGCCAATTAAAGAGTTGTTTTGCTCTGGTTTTGCTATAATTCTAATAAACTCTTGTTTGGTGGTATCAATAGTTCTCATTGAGATAGTAACCCAATTGTTATCATAAGCAATTTTAGAACCTAAGGTTTTTTCATTAAATTCTATTTTAGAGTCTAGTTTACTCAATTCACCACTAATAGACATTTTGTATGTATCATTGGCGATAGAAAACTCATAATCACCTCTAATGTCTTTGTTATTAGTGTCTTCAAAAGCTATTTTGTTTCCTTGTACCCAGTTTTCAAAAAGTATTGTTTTTTTATCAAAAAAATCACCAGAACATATCAAAAAATTTGCAAGCGAGCCATTTTTTAATGTTCCAATACTATTTTGTTTTCCTAAAATTTGTGCAGGAATACTAGTTAAAGCATCAAGTGCTTTTTCTTTTGAAAGACCAGCATCAATAGCTTTAAGTAATTTTTCTTTGAAATTTTTAGGCGATTTTAATTTAAAAGTAGTGAAAGCAAATTCAATATTATTTTCAGCTAATATTTTAGGGTTTGATGGTGTTTGATTCCATTTACGCATATCATCAAGTGATAGGGTAGCGGTTAAAAAAGGATTTTCAACATCGTAAGCATCAGGAAAATTAATAGGTAAAATAAGCTTTGCATTACTTGTTTTAATATCATTTATACGCTCATATTCATCGCCACCACCAAGCATGATGTATTGAATACCATAGGCATCACCAACTTTATCTGCTCTCATAATATTTGCTCTACTTTCTGCTTCAAAAATTTGAATTAACGCTTTGTTTTTGTTAAAAGCTTCCAATGATAAATCTTTGGTTTTAACATGCCCTTTAGCATACCAATCGGCGTCAATATATAATTGTCTTAACAATGCCATACCTCCCATAATAGATGAAGGGTAGGCTTGGTTTGATGTAGCACTTTTGCTAAAAGAAAAGTATTGTGCCGAGTTATCATCAATAATTCTATGTTGGTTACCACTGTTATTGTTTAACGCTACTAAAGTTCCGGTTCCTCTTACTATACCGTCTTGAATGTGTGTGTTAACAACTCCAAAGCCTGCTTTAAGTAACTCTGTGGCATCTTTTTCATTGTATTTAAATTTATCAATAGCTTTATTTTCTGGCATTACATGGTCGTTCCAATAATAGCCTGTTCTAGTAGCATCATATTGAGCAGTTCTAGATGATTGTGAATTTCGCTTAGGTTTTTCAATTCCAAAATCTGAATAAATATCAATAAACGAGGGATATATGCTTTTTCCTTCAACATCTATAATTACCGAATTTTTAGGAATAGAAATAGCACTTCCAGAAGAAACCACTTTACCGTTTTTAATTAGCAAAGTTCCTTTTTCAATAATTTGGCTAGAAGTGATATAAATTTTCGCATTTGTAAAGGCGGTGTAATTATCGTTTGTAGTATCTACACCATCATTTTTTGGGAAATAATCTTGTGCTTTTATTACTAAAGAGAATAAAAGGGCAATAAACAAAGAAAGGTTTTTCATTATATTCAAGGTTAAATTTTTTAAAAGTAGAAAATTTAACTGATATTTATATAATTGTTAGTCATATTTAACTTATTGTAACGTTTTTTCAT
>JALRJA010000183.1 GCA_023255235.1 Flaviramulus sp. | reverse complement strand
ATATCATTACCATTAGTTGGTCCATTTAAAACATTAATAACAATCTCATCAGACGATAAGCGTTTATAAGTTTCCGTTTTCAAATCGAAATAAGAAAATGAAATACTTGGTATAGGATATTTGCCTTTAAATTGTGGCACCACTGTATAACTATCTGAAATGCTTCCTTGCATTCCTGCTAAATTAGTGTTTACGTTTTCATTGTGTTCTGGCTCATAAACCTCCAAAGAACTGGGCAATGATACTTTAGGGAGTTTAAAAAGTTTTAAATTTCCGTTGCCTTTAACCTTAACTTCTAGTTGTAAAGATTCGGTTGCATCTAACTCGGTTTTTGATGCTGTTACATCTAAATTAAAATTACCAACTGCTCCAGTAAAGTCTAATGGTTTTCCTGCCTCTGGTAAGGGTTTTACAGTTATGGTTTTATTGCCTGCCGAAACGGTTCTGTTAACGCGTGTCATTAAAAGGCTTCCAAAAATATCTCGCCTGTTTGTGGGGACACTCATGTCTATACTTAAACTTAAAGGCTCTATATTTAATTTTCCTGTTTTTTGTGGGTATAAAACGGTTTTTCGTAATACTACATAGCGGTAGTCTTCGCCATTAAATGTGCCGTTTTGAACTTTTTGATCTCTGGTGTCCATGTTTTGACTCCAAAAATCGTTATATCTAGGGCTGTCTATTTCGGTATAATTGGTAACCGATATTTTGGGTGATACATATAGTTTATAAACTACTGTAATACCTTCGTTTAAATAGGGGTTTGTTTTTGAAATTTCGGCAATTAAATGAATGTTCTCTGAAGCTAAATAATTGGGGTCATTAGGGTCTTTAGGTATATCAACGGCTGCGGTTACTTCTACCTTAATAGGTGTTGTTTTATATATTTCGCCATCTATACTTATTGTAGCTTGAGATATTGTGAAGTTTCCTCGTTGCTTGGGTGCTAAAAAATAACTGTATGTTTTTTTGTAGGTTCTTTTCCCATTAATCCAAGAATTACTAACCGATTGGTTTGGACCACCAATAACTGTAAAATTTGCAAAGTCTGGCGGATTAAAATTATCGCCATCTTCATTCATTTCAAAATCTACTCGTAAACGCTCATTAACACCTAGCTTGTACTTACTAACTTTAGCTTCAAATTTAACCTGAGCTGAAACTATATTTGTTACAAGTAAAAATAGTAATATATATGTGTGTTTTATTAGTTTCATATTTATATACAATCTCTAAATTTTGAATTTATAGTTTTAATATCCTTTAAATTCAAAATTCTTCATTGGTCTTACCAATCTTTATCTGTTTTTATCTTAACGCCTTTTTGTTTTTCAGCATTTATTTTTTCTTGAACTTTTTGTTCTTGATTATTCATGGCTTCCAAGAGGTTTTTTATTTGTTGTGGTGATAACTGCCCTCTTTGTGGTTTTGGTGGTTTTTGCTCCTTTTTGTCTTGGTCGCCTTTGCCTTTGTTGTCTTTTTCATCTTTAGGCTTTCCTTGATCATCTTTTTGGTCATCGCCTTCTTTTTTATCTTGGTCGCCTTCTTCTTTTTTATCTTGATCTTTTTTGTCTTGGTTATCTTGTTGGTCTTTATTGTCTTTATTATCGTCTTTTTTGTCTTGATCTTTATTTTGGTCTTTTTGCTGTTCTGCACAGGCTTTTGCTAGTCCTAAATTATATCTAGTTTCATTATCTGTAGGATTGTTTCTCAACGCATTTTTATAAGCTTCAACAGCTTCTTTACATTTTTTATTTTGCATTAAAATGTTTCCTATGTTATGAAATGCTTTATGTTTTTCTGTTTTAGATGTTGCCGTTTCTGCTGCTTGCTGGTGGCGATATAAGGCTTCTTCTAGGTTGCCTTTTTTGTAGTAGGCATTTCCTAAATTATAGGTTCCAGCAATGGTAGTTGGTTTTTCTGAAATAGCTTTTCTATAACTCATTTCTGCCGAAACAAAATCGTCATCATGTATTAAATTATTTGCCTCATAAACATAGTTGTTTGCTTTTTTTTGAGCCAATAATTGAGTTTTATCTTCATTTTGTGCATAATTGCATACTGATGCAAATAGTACTAGTATGTAGATTGTTATCGTCTTCATTTTTCAATTTAATCTTAGCATTTTTAATTTTTCTAAAATTATAAAAACCTTGTTTTCTTATTCGTTAAAAAAATTATAAATCTGTGTTTTTAACTGTTTTACAGTGTATATTTTGTGGTTTTTTTAATTGTTCTACTTTGTATTATATATCTTATGCTTCTGGTGCTTCATTAAATAAATTTAGCTTTTTTAACCATGCTGTTTTTCGGTCTAACAAGACAATATCTAGTAGTAAAAAGAATATGCCAAAGCCTAAAAACCATTGAAATTGGTCTTTAAAATCGGCAAATTGTTTGGCTTCAAATTCTTTTTTATCCATGGTGTTTAAAACATCTCTAATGCTTTCAACTACTTCGTTGGTGTTTCCTCCATTTATATAAGCACCTGTTGCTGCTTCGGCAATATTTTTAAGGGTTTCTTCATTTAATTTAGTAATTACCGTTTCTCCTTGTTGGTCTTTTTTATAATTTAAAACAACACCATTTCTTTTTTCTGGAATAGGACCGCCTTTTACATTACCTACACCTATGGTAACTATTTTAATGCCTTCTTCATGTGCTTCTTCTGCAACACTAGCAGCGGTTTCACTATGGTCTTCTCCGTCTGAAACAATAATTAATACCCGGTTGGTTTGCTCTTCATCATCAAAAAACGTTTTAGCTAATGTAATGGCTTCATTTATAGCTGTACCTTGAGATGATAGCATATCTGTATTCATGCTTTGTAAAAACATTTTTGCCGAAGCATAATCTGTTGTAATAGGTAATTGCGGAAAAGCTTTTCCTGCATAAGCTATAATACCCACACGATCACTAGCTAAATTATTAATGATTTGTGTAACCAATTGTTTTGATTTTTCTAAGCGATTTGGTGCTATATCTTCTGCCAACATACTTTTTGATACATCAATTGCAAAAACAATGTCCACACCTTCGCGTTTTACGGTTTCTAGCTTAGTGCCTATTTTAGGGTTTATCATGGCTATTGTTAAACATAAAAAAGCCAAACACAGAATACTAATTTTTAAAACAGGTTTAAATACCGATTTGTTAGGGCTCAATCTTTTAAGTAGTTGTTTGTCTGCAAACTTTTTTTGCGTTTTGTATTTCCATAATTGTATTATCAAAAAGAGTAGAATTATTGCTGGAATAACTGCTAAAGCCCAAAACCATATTTTTTCTTCTAATTGATACATTTTTATTACTTGTTTGTTTTAGATTTGTTTGGTTAATGTTGTGATAAATGCATAGTTTTTATATGCTGTATCTGTTTTTTTAATTGTATTTTAAACAAAACTTCTAAAAACAGTATAGCGTAATAGCAATTCTAGTAGTAACAAAATACCTGCTAAAAGTACTAATGAGCGATACTTTTCTTGATAATTATAAAACTTGAATTCTTCAATTTCTGTTTTTTCAAGCTTATTTATTTCACTATATATTTCTTCTAATTTTTTGTTATTTGTTGCTCTAAAATAGTTGCCGCCTGTTGCATTTGCTATTTCTTTGAGGAGTTCTTCATCAATTTCAACTTGGCTACGACCGTATTGAAAACTACCATTGGGCAAAATGGCTATTGGTGTTAACGCCATGCCGTTTGTTCCTAAACCAATGGTGTAAACTTTTATACCAAACTCTACTGCTAATTCACTGGCTATTTTTGGGTCTATAAACCCTGAATTATTTACGCCATCTGTTAGTAAAATAATAACTTTACTAGTTGCTTTACTGTCTTTTAATCTGTTAACCGATGTTGCCAAACCCATACCAATAGCAGTTCCTCCTTCTATAGTGGTATTGTATTTAATGCTGTTTAATGAGCGTAATACTATAGCTTTGTCGCTTGTAATTGGTGTTTTGGTAAAACTTTCACCGGCATATTCTACCAAACCAATTCTATCATTTGGTCTTCCTTTTATAAAATCGGCTGCCACTTTTTTTAGAGCTTCCAATCTATTTGGTGATAAATCTTTTGCTAGCATACTAGCCGATACATCTATTGCCATAACAATATCAATGCCACGTGTTGTTTTTGTTTTTGTTGAAACATCAACTGTTTGAGGTCTTGCTAAAGCTGTAATTAGCAATGCTAATACTATTAAACGCAACACAAATAACAAATGCTTTAATTGAGGTAACCATGATTTGGTTACTTTAAACCCTTTTAAACTGGGTATTTTAAGTTCGGCTGTTTGTTTTTTATGCTTAAAAATATACCATAGCAATGCTAAAGGAAGTGCTAAAAGCAACCAGAAAAATTCTTTATTTATAAATGTGAATTCTTCCAACATTATTTTTCGGGTTTTTTAAGTTCTATTGAATTTATAATACGCTCCATAATTTTGTATGCATAAGTATCATCTTTTATCCATGTTAGAATAATTTGCTGAATAACTTGATTGCCACTTGTAAAGCTAAATAACACATAATTTCCGTTAATATAGTGTTCTGTGTTTTCTAATGGATAATCAAGTGTGCCGTATGTTTTAATGCCTTCGGCTCCATTTGGTGTTGTAAATTTTTCGTTTTTAGTTAAAATATTTCTCGCACCTTTATTTTCTAAAGTTTTTAAATTACCTTCTATTGCTTTACTTATATCTAAACTATCTTGGGCTTGTGCAAGTACCGTATTAGAAACGACTATGGTGATTTTATTTTTTTGTTCAAAGCCAAATGTGCTTATCTTTAATTGACTTTGCAAATCATTAGGAATTGGCGTTTCTATGCGTTTTAAAACTTCTGGTGTAGAAATTGTTACAGGCGGAAACCCATATTCACTGGTTATCCAATTGCCTTCTAATAGGGCTTTACTTTCATGACCTATTATGGTGTCTTTTACATAACTAAATCCATATTTTATTGAAAACCCTACAATAGTTGCTACAATTAAAAATAAACTTATTGCAATTGTGAGTAGTATTTTTTTGCGTTTCTTTTTTTGCTCTTGGGCTTCTCTGTATTTTTGGTCTAAGAGTTTTTCTTCTTCTGTTGGTTCTGGTAAGGCTTCTTTTACGTGGTCTATTTCTATATCAATAGTGTTGCGATCTATTTTTGCAAGTTCTATATCGGGAGCAGATTTGGCAAATTTTACTAAATCGGCACGTTTTAAAATACTTTCTAGATTTTTTATATCATCTTTATTTAAATCAACTTGATTTCCTTCTTTTAGCAGTTTAAGCCTGTTTATTAGTTCGTCTGTGGTGCTTTCTAAAGCACGGTCATATACTTTTTCATCAAGATATTTTCTAATTATAAATGTAAGCTCAGAATAATAATCTTTTAAATTTTGATTTTCTAAATACGAGCTTTCATCTAATTTTTTTAATGCTAATTTAGCTCTGTCATAAGGAGGTAATAAGGCTATTTGCTCTTCTTCTGAAAGTGGTTTTTTTCGCCAGATAAACCAATACAGTAAAAATGCTATAACACTAAGTATTAAAAGGGTTAACAGCATGTATTTCCACCAATTGCTAGCACTTTTTTCAACCTCTATAATGGGTTTAATATCATAAAGTCCTTGCTTTGTTGTATCTATGGCTACGTTATTAACTTCTATTTTTAGAGAATCTGTAAAAAATGTTTTATCACCAATAATTATTTTTTGTCTTGGAATAGTGTATGAACCCGAATCAAATTGGGTTAATCCGTATTTTTTAATGAGGTTGTATTTATCTTTATTTTTAATAGTATCTATAGGATAAGAATCTATCATTTCTAAGGGCGAAAATGTTTGCCCTTCTGGAAAAACAACTAAGTTAGAATGGTTTGTTTCAACTTGAATATGATAGGTTATTTGCTCTCCAATTTTTATTGTGGTTGAATCTATTGTTGCTGTAACTTGTGCGTAAGAAGATAGCCAAGAAAAAAGAATCAAGAATACCAATACCATATAGTTTCTTGCTATTTTCTTTTTAAAACTTGTAATTCGCAATTTGTAATTCAACATTATTTTAAGCTCTTCTTTTAAAATATCCTAATAGTTTTTTTACATAGCTTTCATCAACACGGCAATCAATACTTCCTGCTCCAGATTTGGTAAAGCTCTCTTTGTAATAGTCAACTTTTTCACGGTAAAATTTGCCATAATTTATGCGTACTTTTTTAGATGCTGTATTTACCAGTTGAAGTTCGCCAGTTTCTTGGTCTTGCATTTGCACCATTCCTAAGTTTGGTATGCTTTCTTCGTGTCTGTCATAAACTCTTATGCCTGTTACGTCGTGTTTTCCTGAAACAATTTTCATGGTTTGATGATACTCATCTGCAATAAAATCAGACAAAACAAAAACAATTGCTTTTTTCTTCATAACATTTTGCATGAATTTTAAAGCTTCGGCTATATTGGTTTGTTTGCTCTCTGGTTTAAATTCAATGAGTTCTCTAATAATTCTAAGTACATGCGAACGTCCTTTTTTTGGCGGAATATACAACTCTACTTTATCAGAAAACAAAATAAGCCCTATTTTGTCGTTGTTTTGTGTTGCCGAAAAAGCCAATGTTGCGGCAATTTCAGTAACTACTTCATTTTTAAATTGTTGGCTAGTTCCAAACATTTCAGACCCCGAAATATCTACCATAAGCATCATGGTGAGTTCGCGTTCTTCTTCAAAAACTTTTATAAAAGGTTCGTTATATCTAGCTGTTACATTCCAATCTATATTTCTAACATCGTCTCCATATTGATACTGGCGAACTTCACTAAAAGTCATACCACGCCCTTTAAAGGTAGAATGGTATTCGCCACCAAAAATATGATCAGACAAACGGCGTGTCTTAATCTCTATTTTTCGTACTTTTTTTAGTAATTCTTTTGTATCCATTTATCAATACACGATTATAGATTTTTTGATTTACAATTTCTCTTACAGATTTGAGAAATCACAAATTTATAATTGGTTATTCAAAAAAAACTGGAAATTCTAAGGTACTTCTATTTCGTTTACTATTTTATTGATTATTTCAACCGACGTTACATTTTCTGCTTCGGCTTCATAGGTAATGCCTATTCTATGGCGAAGCACATCGTGTACAACAGCGCGCACGTCTTCAGGAATAACGTACCCTCGCCTTTTTATAAAGGCATAACATTTTGCTGCGGTTGCCAAATTTATACTTCCACGAGGTGAGGCTCCAAATGAAATTAGGGGTTTTAAATCGGCAAGTTTATATTTTTCTGGATAACGGGTTGCAAAAATAATATCAAGAATATATTTTTCAATTTTTTCATCCATATATACTTCTCTAACCACTTTTTGAGCATCTAAAATTTTCTTGGTAGAAACTACTGGGTTTACTTTTTCCCAAGCACCTTTCATGTTGGCTCTCATGATGAGTTGTTCTTCGGCAATTTTTGGGTAATCAATTACTGTTTTTAACATAAACCTATCTACCTGAGCTTCTGGTAATGGGTAAGTTCCTTCTTGCTCTACAGGGTTTTGGGTTGCCATTACTAAAAATGGTTTGTCAAGTATAAATGTTTCATCACCAATGGTTACTTGCTTTTCTTGCATAGCTTCTAGTAATGCCGATTGTACTTTTGCAGGTGCTCTATTAATTTCATCTGCCAAGACAAAGTTTGCAAAAATAGGTCCTTTTTTTATGGAAAAATCATTGGTTTTCATGTTGTAAATCAATGTTCCGGTAACGTCTGCTGGTAGTAAATCTGGTGTAAACTGTATTCTGCTAAAGCTGCCATCTACTGCTTGTGCTAAGGTATTAATGGCTAATGTTTTTGCTAAACCAGGAACACCTTCTAGTAAAATGTGCCCTTGACCTAGTAACCCAATTAGCAAGCGTTCTACCATGTGCTTTTGACCTACTATAACTTTATTCATTTCAAGCATTAGTAAATCAACAAAAGCACTTTCCTTTTCAATTTTTTCGTTTATAGTCTTAATATCAATTGTGCTTATTTCTTCCATCATTTTTAAATTTTTTTAAAAGCCCGAATATACTGCCCTTATTTGAGCATTGCAAATTGTTAAAATTTTTAATTAATAGCTGTTAATAATTGGTTAAAATATTGATATAATTAGAAAGGACTATCATTTTAAGGCGAGCTTGTGTTTGAGATGTTGTTTTTAAAGCTATTATTTAAATCATTATTGCTTATTGCTCTTTTTTCTTGTCTATAAACTTTCTTTCTAGTTCTGCTTGAAATTCTTCCATAACAGGGCGAACGGTGCTTTCTGGTAAGTCTGAAATTTTTATGTACATCAAACCATCTACTGAATTATTAAACAGCGGATCTACGTTAAAAGCTACCAAACGGGCATTTTGTTTTATATATTTTTTTAATAAAACTGGCAGGCGTAAAGCACCTGGTTCTATTTCGTCTATAATTTTATCAAATTTATTTAAATCGGCTTCTGTTTCATCAAAAACAAAGTCTTTATCTGCATCTTTTAGCTTTACTTTAAATTCTTTTTTAGGATGTACATACTGAGCTATATAGGGATCATAGTAATGTGATTTCATAAATTCAATCATCAGTGATTTTGAAAAATTTGAAAACTGATTACTAATACTAACACCGCCTATTAAATATTTGTGGTTTGGGAAACGCAATGTTGTGTGTACAATACCTTTCCAGAGTAAAAATAATGGCATAGGGCGTTGTTGATACTCCTTAATTATGAATGCACGCCCTAATTCTATAGATTGGCTCATCATTTTAAACAGCTCTGGTTCAAACCTAAAGAGGTCTTGTAAATAAAACCCATTGATGCCAAAGCGTTCAAATATTTTTGATCCTAAGCCCATTCTGTAAGCTCCTGCAAGGGTTTTTTGTTCGTTATCCCATAAAAACATATGGTGATAATAATTATCAAAGGTATCTAAATCAATAGCTTTATTGGTGCCTTCTCCCACTTCTCTAAAGGTAATTTCACGCAGCCTGCCTATTTCACGAAGTGTATTGGGTATTTTGGAGGCTTCGGCTAAAAAAACTTCATAATTTTTGCTTTCTAATAGTCTTGAATTCTCGTTTCTAAGCGCTTCAACTTCTTGTTC
>JALRJA010000114.1 GCA_023255235.1 Flaviramulus sp. | reverse complement strand
CAAAAGAATAATTTTCAATAGAATTTTTTGATAAGCCTCTTTCTATTTGAAGGTATAATTGATACGCTTTAAGTGCATTTTGCCAGTTCATTAACGGTAAAAATAACCAATTATGTGTTTATTTTATACTATTAAATCATTTTTTTATTCTACAAACAAACCAACTTAAATTACCTGTAAACTGTTAGGTTTTAGGTTAAAAATAATGGTAATATATAGTTATTTTAAAAAAAAAGGGTTTAATTTGTATTATCAAATCTATTAAACATTTAAACATTTAAATTATGAAAAAATTATTATTAAGTGCAGCGATTTTAGTTCTTGGGTTTTCAAAGATGACTGCTCAAGAAAATGTTATTAAATTTAATCCATTAGCTTTAGTGTTAGGGTCTTTTGAAGTGGGTTACGAAAGAGTTTTAAGTGATAACCAATCTATACAAGTAGATTTAGCTTATGCTTCTTTTGACTCAGGATTATTTGATTACACAGGTTTTGGTGGTGGCTTGCAATACAGATTTTATATGCAAAAATCAAAAGAAGCTCCAGTTGGTTGGTTTGCAGGTCCGGTTGCTAGTTACACAACTGCAAGCGCTGACAATGATTTTAAAACTTCAGTTTTCTCAGCTGGTGGCGTAATAGGTTATCAATGGAATTGGAATCCTATAACTTTAGATATTTATGGAGGTCCAGCTTATTTTAGTATTGATGCTGATGACCCAACTTTTGACTTTGGTTTTGATGGCATAGGTGCTCGTATTGGTCTTTCACTAGGTTTTGCGTTTTAAGGCATCTTATTTTTATATAAAAGGGGCTTTTAAAAGCTCCTTTTTTTATGCCATTTTTTTAAATATCTTTAGCACATGAAAAAACTAATCATAATAAACGGACCCAATTTAAATTTATTAGGTAAACGCGAGCCTACTGTATATGGTAACGTATCTTTTGAAGAATTTTTAGAACGCATAAAAAATACGTTTTCAAGTATAGCGATTGATTATTTTCAATCTAATATTGAAGGCGATATAATTGATAAATTACATGAAGTTGGTTTTAGTTATGATGGTATAATTTTAAATGCAGCAGCTTATACACATACATCGGTAGGTATAGGCGATGCTGTAAAAGCCATAGAAACACCTGTGGTTGAAGTGCATATTTCAAATACCTTTTCTAGAGAAGCCTTTAGGCATCAATCGTATATTTCGCCAAATGCTAAAGGCGTTATTTTAGGTTTTGGTTTAAAAAGTTATGAGTTGGCAATTCAAAGTTTTTTGTAATTTTTTAAGCTTAGTTATTTGCTTTTTTAAAGTAACTAACTAAATACACATATCTAACTATTAAAGCTATTAAAAGCGGTATTAATCCAATGGCAAATACTTGAACTCCTATGAGCCAATGCATTACTAAAAGGCACAGAAGTATGATTAAAAATTTTAAGTATTTTATAAACCAAGTGCTTATTTTTTTCTTAAAAAATTGACCAACAACAATACAATTAATAGCAAAAGCCCAAAGCAAGTTGTAATTATAATGTGTTCCTTTATGGTTTGTTGCAAACCAAAGAAGTAAAATAAAAATGCCTACTATACCTGTAATACTAAATATAGCAACATCTAGCCATTTACTTTGTCTTTTATTTTTATAATTGTTATAAGTTATAAAAAGTATAAAAAAACCAATCAACCCAAAAATAAACAACGGACTTGTTAAAAATAAACTTGAATTAGCAACGCCTTTTTGTGCATATAATGTATGGCTTTTTTTTACTAAAGGCGTTTTGCCGTTATTGATAGTAGCAATTTTAAAAAAATTATAAATGTTTTCTGGTAAAAACAGGTGGTCTTCTGGTGTGGCTTTTCTATCAATAACAGAGCCTAAAGCTATGTCTATACCCAAACTTCCCCATGAGTTTTTGTTTAAATTATTTTGAATTAAAGTTCTAAATGAAGCGTCTTTAAAATTTTCAGGTTTGTGAAACCTAATAGAATTATTTGTAGCAGTGTTAGTTACATCTTTAATTTTTGTAGCACAATTATCAAAAAAGAAATCATATAAATACTTTCTATTTTCAGGCTTGTAGTTATTAAGAAGGTAATGGTATAGGGTTTGTTTTTCTTTTTGCGACAAATTTAAAACCTGTTCTTTAATAGTTCTATTATAGTGATAGCTGTAGGCTTGATAAAATAGCTTAAAATCTATTTTACTTATGAGATAATGAAGTTTTCCTTGTGCAAATTTTAAATAAAAATGAGGTGTATCAAA
>JALRJA010000224.1 GCA_023255235.1 Flaviramulus sp. | reverse complement strand
TGCTGGCGATGCTAAATTTTGACGGTTTAAAAGTTTGTTTGAAAAATGAAAAAAACGTGCTGTAGATTCTTGGAATCTGTTATTGAATTTATCTTGTGCATTAAAGCCTTTTATAATGCGTAAACCTGTTAAGGTTTCTTCTAGTGTAGAAAGAAAAATGCCTTGTTCTTTTTGTACACGATCTGATTTTCGTTTTAAACTTTTTCCAATTCTAGAAATTATCATAGCCATTATAGGTATGAATATAAAAACGAAAAGCGTTAGCTTAGCACTTATTATTAGCATTGCTACAATAGTAAATATAATAGTTAAAGGTTCTCTAATAAGAAGTTCTAAAACAGATAAAAATGAATATTGTAAGTCTAGAATATCGCTAGTTACTCTTGACAAAATATCGCCTTTTCTTTGTTCTGAAAAATAAGATAGTGGCAATTCTATGGTTTTTTTGTAAACCTTATTTCTAAGGTCTCTTATAACGCCATTTCTTAAAAAGGTTAAAAAATAATTGGCTAAATAGCCAAAAATATTTTTAAGTAAAAACATAAAAATAATTAAAGAAACCACAAAAATTAAGGCTTTAGATTTATCGCCATCTGTAAACAAATTCATTTGATAAGCTAAATAATTTTCTACAAAATGCCCTATTTCTAAAATACCTTCATAAATTGGTTTTGTTGTGGGTGCTACTTTATCTTTTTCAAAAATAATATCTAGCATGGGTTTTAATGCTATAAAAGACAGTGTGCCAAATAGAGCAAAAAACACATTAGAAATAATGTGTGCAAAAGCATAGCGTTTGTATGGCTTTGCATATTTTAATATGTTTATAAAATAATTCATTAAATAAGGTTCATGTCTTTTAAGATGTTCTCGGCTTTTTCATCTAGTATAGCTTCTGTTTCTTTAAAATTATCAAGTGAGTTTAAGTTGGTATTTACACTTACGTAAAATTTTATTTTGGGTTCTGTTCCGCTTGGTCTTAAAGCTACTTGACTACCATCTTCTAAGTGGTAAATTATAACATTTGATTTTGGTATATCTATGGTGGTTTCTTTACCTGTTATTACATTTTTAGATAGTGATAAATTATAGTCTTTAATTTCAGTTACTTTAATGCCGTTAATAACTTTAAGAGGGTTTTGTCTGGCATTTGTCATCATTTGTTTTATTTCTTGTGCTCCTTCTATGCCTTTTTTTGTTATGGCAACTAGTTTTTCTTTATAAAACCCATGTTCTATGTATAGTTTTAAAAGGTCTTGATAGAAAGAACTTCCGTTAGATTTTGAAATAGCTGCTATTTCGCAAGCTAATAGGGTAGCTGTTACGGCATCTTTATCCTCTTTGGTTCTTAATGGCGGCATTACTTTAAATCGCTCATCGAAGT
>JALRJA010000145.1 GCA_023255235.1 Flaviramulus sp. | reverse complement strand
GTTACAAATGTAACTAATTAAAAAGAGCAAAAGAATGTGTTTTTTAACGAAAACGATATCGTTTAAAAATTTTGTTTTTTTTTGTTTTTCCTTTTTGCGTTAGCGATTGAAGCGGCATCCTTTTTAAAATTGTTTGGTGGTTTATTTATTGTTTTTAATAGGTTTTAAAAGTGCTATATTGTTTATGTCTTAGAGGTTTAATTTTAAAAAGATATAGTGAAAAGCGCGACCTGAAAGGTAACGCCCTAATTATAATTAGCTTGTTTTTTGTTTTTAAGCTTGTGTAATTTATTATTTAAGTTCTAATAAAATTTGTGTAGGTTTGCTTTATGCTTTTTGATAGTATTTTAGGGCAAGAACATATTAAAAAACATCTCACGCAAAGTGCTGATAATGAGAGAATTCCGCATGCGCAATTGTTTGTTGGCAATGAGGGTTGTGGTACTTTGCCAATGGCGTTGGCTTATGCACAGTATATTTTGTGTTCTAATTTTGATGGCGAAAATAATACTGGTGATAAAGCCTGTAATTTAAAGTTTGAAAAGTTTTCGCATCCTGATTTGCATTTTGCGTTTCCGGTTACTACAAGTGATAAAGTGAAAAGCAAACCTGTTTCTGGTTTTTACTTAGATGAATGGCGACAATTATTAGAGCAACAGCCTTACGGAAACTTGTTTGATTGGTATAAATTATTGGGTGTTGATAATAAACAAGGGCAAATTGGTGTTGAGGAAGCTCATGACATTGTGAAATCGCTTTCTCTAAAATCTTATGAAGGTGGATATAAAGTGATGTTGATTTGGATGGCAGAAAAAATGAATACCGCTTGTGCCAACAAACTTTTAAAACTTATTGAAGAACCACCAACTAACACTATTTTTATTTTAATTGCTGAAGATGAAGAGCAAATAATTAATACTATTAGGTCGCGTTGTCAAGTGTTACACTTTCCGCCGTTGGCAGAAAATGTTATAGCTGAAGCTCTTGTTAAAAAATATGATTTAGAGCTTAGTGAAGCTACCAAAATTGCCCACCAATGTAACGGAAACTTTAATAAAGCCTGTGACTTGGTGTATCAAGACTCTGAAGATCTTTTATTTGAAACTTGGTTTGTTTCATGGATACGAAGTGCTTTTAAAGCAAAAGGCAATAAAGCTTCTATACATGATTTAATTTTATGGAGTGAAGAGGTTGCCAAAACAGGGCGAGAAACTCAGAAGCAATTTTTAAATTTTTGTTTAGATTTTTTTCGTCAAGCTTTACTTTTAAATTATAAGGCAACCGATTTGGTGTTTTTAGAACCAAAAACCAATTCGTTTAAATTAGAAAATTTTGCTCCTTTTGTTCATGGAAACAATATTTTGGAAATAAGTGATGAACTTCAAGATGCTATTTATCATATTGAACGAAACGGAAATTCTAAAATTATTTTAACCGATTTGTCTATAAAGCTCACAAGGCTTCTACATAAAAAAGCCGCATAGTGAATGCCTTTTCTAAAACTTGGTTTGTTATTATAAACCCCACTTCTGGTAATGGTTCTTGTAAAAAGAAATGGCCTAAAATAAAACAGCTATTAGAGCTTTATGGTTTTGATTTTGAATATGCTTTTACAGCCTATTCTAAACACAGTGTTGACCTTGTTCAAACAGCAATAAAAAACCATTATAAAAACATTATAAGTATTGGTGGCGATGGTACTTTGCATAATATTGTAAATGGTATTTTTAGTCAAAATTTAATACCCACAGCACAGATAAATGTTGGCGTTATTCCTATTGGCACAGGTAATGATTGGGTTAAAACACATGCTATTCCAAACGCTATTGAATGTGCTATAAAAATTATTAAAAATGGTTATGTAAAACAGCAAGATGTTGGTAAAATAGCATTTTTAAACGCTAATAAATTACCTGTTTTTTTTAATAATTTTGCTGGTGTTGGTTTTGATGGACATGTGGTTAGTAGGGTTGAAAACTATAAACTGTTTGGAGCTTTAGCCTATTTGTTTGGTGCTTTAACGAGTATCTTTTCTTATAAAAACTTTAACTCTAAAATTTATATTAATTCTGAAGAACTTAGCGGAAATACATTTATGGTTTCAATAGGAGTTTGTTTGTTTTCTGGTGGTGGTATGCGGCTTACAAGCAAGGCCAATCCTTTTGATGGATTGCTTGACGTAAGTATTGTAAAACCTGTTCGTTTTTTTGATATTATACAACATATTAGGAATCTTTTTAATGGCCGTATTGACAACATTAAAAAAGTTAATTGCCTAAAAACCAATAACATAAAAATAGAATTTAATGATAACAACAGCCCTCTAATTCAGGCTGATGGTGAGCTTATTGGTTCTGGAAATATTGAAATAAACATTCTAAATAACTGCTTTTCGTTTTACTCTTTAAAAGACTAACAAAATCGTATTTTATAAAAAAAGACCTGAAAGGTTTTTAAATCCATCAGGTCTGTTTATTGTAGTGGTTTACTTTAGGTGTAAACTCTGGTTATAGTTGAACGCTATTGTTGCTACTATTTTTTATAACGCTCGTTTAATGAGTCTAAAATAATTTGAGTTAAATTATTCTCTTCTGTTCCGTATAATACATTGGCAGCAGCATCACTAGTGCCTAAAATATAGGTGTAAGCATTTGTTTTACCATATTCTTTCACATAGTTTTTAACCTTTACAATAACTGAGTCTATTTCGGTTTGAAATTCATTAGCCAATTGTTGTTGCTCCATTTGCATTTGTTGTTGCAATTGTTGCTGTTTTTGTTGTAAGCCATTTATTAATTCTTGAGCTCTTTTTTGTGACGATTTTTGGGCTGTTACTTGAGTGCTTTGAACTTCTATTTGAAAAGCTCTTCCAATGCTATCGGTTCTTTTTCTAAAAGCATCATCTTTTAATTGAAACTTGGCTTCAATATCTTTTTTTTCTTGGTAGTCGTTTATAACCACACCATTATCTATAAAACCTATTTTTTTTGATTTTTCACAAGAAGCCATTACAAGCATGATAACAGCAAGATACATTATGTTTTTCATTTTTAAAATTTTTATGTTTTGACGTTTATTTTATAAAGTTTGACAAAAGTAATAAAGTAAACCAAAGAATGTGTGACATTTCATTTAATTTACAATATAAGAAAACTTTATGGTTGTTTTTGTTTGGTATAAGAAAAACTTATTAAAGCCTATTTTATTATAAGCGATTTAAGAGCTTATAAAAATTATGTGTGGTGTTTCCTTGTTTTAACTAACGATAGCAAAAAGAAAGGCTTGAAAATAGCTATTTGCTGTTTTTAATAACGTAAATTAAAGATGAATAGGCTTTTGTATTGATGGCTTTTAAATTTGATAATAAACCAATGCAAAAACCTTTAATAAAATTCATTTTACCATTTTTATATTTTTCTGAAAGCAGGCTAACATAAAACGCATCAAACAACATGGGTTTTATTTTTATAACTTCCATAGATTGCTTAGATACTAATTTTGAAATAGCGGTTTTATTAAAATGCCATAAATGCCTAGGAACATCATAAGCTGCCCAAAAGTGTTTATAATATGATGCATCAAAACTTGTATAGTTAGGAACTGCAATAATTAAAACGCCATTGGGTTTTAACAGTTTTTTAAATTGCTTTATATGATTTTCTAAATTTGGTAAATGTTCTAAAACATGCCAAAGTGTAATGACATCAAAAGTATGTTCATGAAATTGTAAAAGTTGTTCGATATTAAAGACCGCATTATTGGTTTTTTTGTTAGCTATATTTCTTGCCTGCTCGTTTGGTTCAATTCCAAAAACAGTCCAATTATTATTTTGTGCCATTTGTAAAAAATTACCTGTGCCACAGCCAATATCTAATAGGTTGTTAGTGTCTTTTGAAAATGAATTAATTACGTTTAGTTTCTTTTTTAATGAAATACGCCTAACTATATGATATGCTTTTTCAAATAGATTTCTTTTAGAATTGGTGTGAGAAATATAATCTTCGCTTTTATAATAATTAGGTAAAGCCTCAACTGATGGTTGCGGAATAGTTTCTAAAAAGCCATATTGAGGATTCACTTTTAACTCAAAGTCTTCTCCTGAAACAGCATAATCTTTTAGTTTTAAAAAAGTATTTTGTTTTGTTTTGTTTGCTGCTGATTCTTCCATGTTTATAAAAACGTATATCGTTCCACGTGGAACGTTTTTGTTTATCTTCCCATATAAACTAACAAAACAGAAATGTCATTTGGCGACACACCACTAATTCTTGAAGCCTGAGAAACCGTTGTAGGTTGAATTTTTTTTAGTTTTTCTCTTGCTTCAAAACTCATAGATTTAATGTTTGAATAGTCAAAGTTTGGCGGGATTTTAACATACTCAAGTCTGCTTAATTTGTCTGCATTGTTTTTCTCTTTAGCAATATATCCTGCATACTTAACTTGTATTTCTGCTTGCTCTATAACTTCTCTGTCTAAGTTATGGTCTTCTATATAGGCTTTTACAGATGCTATCGTTTTGATATCATCCATGTCTATATTGGGTCTTGCAAAAATTTTAAAAAGCTTACCTGATTGATTTACTTGTGCCGATTGTTTATTGTCTAAAATTGGATTTATCTCTTCTGGTTTGACGCTAGTAGTTTCAAAAAATTGGACAAATTTTTCTGCCGCTTCGTGTTTTTCTTCCATTCGTCTTAGACGTTTTTCTGAAGCCAAACCAATCTCAAAACCTTTTGGTGTTAATCTTAAATCGGCATTATCTTGTCTTAGCAATGTTCTATACTCGGCTCTAGAGGTAAACATTCTATAAGGTTCTTCGGTGCCTTTTGTTATTAAATCATCAATTAAAACACCAATATAGGCTTCATCTCTTTTTAACGTAAAAGCGTCTTTTTCTTGAACTTGTAAACTAGCATTTATACCTGCCATTAAACCTTGCGATGCTGCTTCTTCATACCCTGTTGTGCCATTAATTTGACCTGCAAAATAAAGCCCTTTTACAAGCTTGGTTTCTAAAGTATGCTTTAATTGTGTTGGCGGAAAATAATCGTATTCTATGGCATATCCTGGTCTAAAAAACTTTACCTTCTCAAAGCCCTTTACAGATTGCAATGCTTTAAATTGCACGTCTTCAGGAAGCGATGTTGAAAAGCCATTTACATAAACCTCAACGGTATTCCACCCTTCGGGTTCTACAAACAATTGATGCCTGTCTTTGTCTGCACAACGATTAATTTTATCTTCAATAGAAGGGCAATATCTAGGTCCTAAACTTTTTATCCTACCATTAAACATAGGCGATCTATCAAAACCTGTGCGAAGTAAATCATGTACAACTTCGCTTGTATAAGTCATATAACAAGAACGTTGATTTTCTAAGGGTTTTGTAATATCTAGAAACGAAAATTTTTCAGGATTATCATCGCCTGGTTGTTCAATCATCTTAGAGAAATCTAAACTTCTGCCATCAACCCTAGGTGGCGTTCCGGTTTTCATTCTACCGGAGTCAAAACCTAAATCTACCAATTGTTCCGTTATACCGGTTGCAGCTTTTTCACCAGCTCTACCTCCTCCAAAATTCTTATCACCAATGTGTATCAATCCGTTTAAAAAAGTGCCATTTGTTAAGATTACTGTTTTTCCTTTAATCTCAATTCCTAACGATGTTCTAACACCTGTTACGGTGTTGTTTTTTAGCAACAAGCCTGAGACCATTTCTTGGTAAAAATCAAGATTAGGCGTTTGTTCTAAAAGCAGACGCCAATCTTCGGCAAAACGCATTCGGTCGCTTTGTACTCTTGGGCTCCACATAGCAGGTCCTTTAGATTTATTGAGCATTTTAAATTGTATAGCAGAGGTATCAGAAACAATACCGCTATAACCACCTAAAGCATCAATTTCTCTCACTATTTGACCTTTTGCTATGCCGCCCATAGCGGGATTACAAGACATTTGTGCAATATTTTGAAGATTCATGGTTACAAGCAATGTTTTGCTTCCCATATTGGCGGCGGCGGCGGCGGCTTCACTTCCAGCGTGACCAGCTCCTACAACTATTACATCGTATTCTTGATTAAACATTCTGCTAATTAAATTAATAGCGTTCCACGTGGAACACTTCTCTTGTTACGTTTGCAAAT
>JALRJA010000162.1 GCA_023255235.1 Flaviramulus sp. | reverse complement strand
CTGCTAATTAATTTAGCAGGGTTTTTATTTTTGGTTTATAATCAAACCAAGTGACCGGGCTGGGGCTCGAACCCAGGACCCTCTCCTTAAAAGGGAGATGCTCTACCAACTGAGCTACCAGGTCATTAAAATGCTGTTGCTAACCTTATTCCTGTTAGCGGGTGCAAATATAAAATGTTTAATTAATAAAACCATACTTTTTTTAAATAAATTTTTGTTTTTTTGTATCAACTTTATACAGGGTTTTAAGAATTAATTTTTAGCTAAAATATGGTAGTAGTTTTAATAGGATACATGGCTTCTGGAAAGTCCACTTTAGGAAAAAAATTAGCTAAAAAATTAAATTTTAATTTTATTGATTTAGATGATTTTATAGAAAGAGAAGAAAAATTATCAGTTAGTGAAATTTTTAAAATTAAAGGAGAAATTTATTTTAGAAAACAAGAAACTATATATTTAAACCAAATACTTCAAACAAAAACCAATACCATATTGTCTGTAGGAGGTGGTACACCGTGTTTTGGAAATAATATGGAACGTATTTTAAATACCAATAACGTAATGAGTGTTTATTTAAAAGCGTCTCTTAATAAATTAGTTAAAAAACTTTTTAAAAAGAAAAGTAAAAGACCATTAATAGCCCATATTGAAACCGAAGAAGCATTAACCGAGTTTATTGGCAAACACTTATTTGAGCGGGTTCAGTTTTATAATCAATCCACAATACAAATAACCACAGATAATAAAACTAAAAAGCAAATTATTAAAGAAATTACAACTAAGTTATTCTAAAACAGCTTTAAAAACATTACCTTCTAAAACTACATTAACGTGTTCTTGTAGTGATGTAGAAAGTGATATGCCTTTAAAATCTGCTTTAACAGGATATTTTTTGTGGTTTCTGTTTACTAGAACAGCCGTTTTAAATTGTTTTAAAGGAACGTTTAAAAAATGTTTTACCCCATAAATTAAAGTAGTTCCAGAGTTTAATACATCATCAACAAGAACTAAAGACTTATTTTCATAATCTTTAGAAGTAATAGAGGTTTTAATAGCCTGTGAAGGATTTTTTTTATCAATACTCACTTTACAAAGTGTAGGCTTAATATTAGAAATGCTTTGAAGTACAGTTTTTAGTTTTTTTGCCAGTATAAAACCATTTTTATCAATACCAGCAAGAATAACCTCATTTTCATTTACATTAGCTTCATATATTTGAAAAGCAATTCTTCTTATTTTATGATTAATTTCATCATGGTTAAGTATCTGGTTGTTTTTGCTAGTCATAGTTTTTACATATTAATTACAGCATAAAATTACTCATTTTCTTCGGTAAAATCATCAATATCGCGTCTGTCTTTTTTGGTTGGTCTTCCCAAACCTTTTTTTCTGTAGTAGTCTTTTGCATATTGTAAAAGTTCTTTAGCTTTAAATTGGTCTTTATCTGTTGTATCTGTTCTATAAATAGCAACCAATTTGGCACCAATTCTACTTTCAGGAATAGCATTTACTGTAAGTTTGTAATATATTTGGTCTTTTCTTAACTCAATAACATCTTGTTCATAAACCTCTCTACTGGGTTTTACAACATCACCATTTACCTTCACATGTCCTTTTTTACAGGCTGTTGTGGCTATATTTCTTGTTTTATAATACCTTACACACCATAAATATTTATCTATACGCATACAATTATTCTAAAAACTACGTTAATGTTTTTGTACAAAACAGTATTAAAATTGTATCTTGCACACCTCAAAAATAGGTAATAATGAACAAAGGAAAAATAACCTTACTTACTTTATGCTTGATAGCTGCTTTTTTATCTTGTAATAACGATGATGATGGCGTTACTACTACGCCAATAAGAGACCGAGCAGAGCAACAAGAAAAAGATAAAGATTCTCTTATTAAATATTTTAACAACCATTATTTTAATTCTAGCGAAATTAATAATCTTTTACCTAATGTTGGAATTAATGACATTGTTATTACCGAGTTAATTGATGGTGAAACAGTGCCAACAGGAAGCACCTTATTAATTAATGCAACTAACTTAGAGACAAAAACAGTTACCTATGCAGATGTTGAATATGAGTATTACATCTTGAGAATAAACGAAGGTGGCGGAACCGAATCCCCAACTTTTGCCGATAATGTTATTGTAAATTATGAAGGATTTACACTAAAAAATAAGGTTTTTGATAGTTCAGTCAATGCCGTTCGTTTTGATTTAACAACACTTATACCCGCTTGGAGAAAAGTGTTACCGCAATTTAAGGTTGCTCAGTTTTACGGTGAGGCTATTAATGTTGACACCAATGGCGATGGTATTCCAGACACAAGTGATGGCACACTAGAAGCGTCAAATCAAGGCACAGGTATTATGTTTATACCTTCAGGATTAGGCTATTTTGCAAACGCCGTAACAGGAATTAGTTCCTATTCGCCTATAATTTTTAAGTTTGAATTGTATAAAAAATTTGAAAACGATCATGATAACGATGGTATTCCATCTTATATGGAGGATTTAAATGGCGATGGCGAATTTATAGTTAATACAAAAGATTTAACCGATGATACCGATGATGATACCGATGGCGATGGTGATCCAGATTACGCTGATATCGATGATGACGGCGATGGTATTTTAACTAAATATGAAGATATCAATGAAGATGGTAACTTCACAAATGATGACTCAAACGGAAATGGTATTCCAAATTATTTAGATCCAGAAGATAAAATTTCAAATCAAGACTCATAAACTAGCACTAGCTTAAAGCTTGATTACTTCATTTTTTACACTTCTACAACAAAAGAGACAAACTCAAAATTAGTTGATCTGGACGCGTATCTAATCTATTATCAACACTAATGCCGTTGTTATCTAAAAAGCTAGCTTCGTTATTACTAAAACCTCTTTCATACCTTACATCAATACCTAATTTATTTAAGTTAAAACCAAACCCAAAGTTTAGTCCAACTGAAAAATCATTCTCTATCTTATTAATAGAAAGATTAGAAACTTTAAAATCAGTATCCAAAATATATTGAAAAGCCGGACCGGCAAACACACTAATAGGACCAAATACTTTTAAGCCAACAAGCATAGGTGCATCCAATTTTTGCATATTAAAACTAGCATCAGTATAATCACTTTTAGTGTTTGTGTAAACTAGTTCAGGTTTAAAATAAACTTGATTTCCAAGTTTCCCAAACACACCAATATGGAAGCCAATATTTCTGTCTGGATTTTGAGAATTAGCACTAACAGATGTTATATAATCACCATTAGCATTATAATTTAAACCGCCTTTTATACCATAACCAGTTAATGATTGGGCAAAAAATGAAGTCGGAATAGCAACAGCAATCAATACAATAAAAAATAAATGTTTCATAACGTGTATGTTTTTTATAGGTTTATGTGATAACAAAAACGCTTTAAAACGCCTTTTATTTTCTTTTGTAATAATTCTTTATAAAGTAAGGCGTCAATATTTGTGCTAAAAAAATGTATAATAAGTAAACTATAAACATAAATATTATCAAAAGAAACATATTATTAGAATTAAAAAATGTGTAGGTTTGTCAACTTATATGTACATGCTAATGAAATTTAATTTAAAAGCAAAAGATACACAAAGCAAAGCCAGAGCAGGCAAAATTACAACCGACCACGGTGTGATAGAAACGCCCATATTTATGCCGGTTGGCACAGTTGCCACAGTAAAAGGCGTACATCAACGCGAATTAAAAGAAGATATAAACCCAGATATAATATTAGGAAACACCTACCATTTGTATTTAAGACCACAAACACACGTTTTAGAAAAAGCTGGTGGCTTACACAAATTTATGAACTGGGATAGAAACATTTTAACCGATTCTGGTGGTTATCAAGTGTATTCACTATCTGCTAATAGAAAAATTAAAGAAGAAGGCGTCAAATTTAAATCTCATATTGATGGCAGCTACCATGTATTTACGCCAGAAAATGTTATGGAAATTCAGCGTTCTATAGGAGCAGATATTATTATGGCTTTTGATGAATGTACACCATACCCTTGTGATTATAACTATGCCAAACGCTCTATGCACATGACGCATCGTTGGTTAGACAGATGCATTAATCATTTAGAAAAGACACCGTTAAAATACAACTATAATCAAGCGTTCTTTCCTATTGTACAAGGTAGCACTTATAAAGATTTAAGAATGCAATCTGCAGAATATATAGCAAATTCTAATGCAGTAGGAAATGCTATTGGTGGCTTGTCTGTTGGTGAACCTGCCGAAGAAATGTATGCCTTGACAGATGTAGTTTGCAACATTTTACCCGAAGATAAACCACGATATTTAATGGGTGTAGGAACACCAATTAATATTTTAGAAAATATTGCTTTAGGTATAGATATGTTTGATTGTGTTATGCCAACCCGAAATGCCAGAAATGGTATGCTTTTTACAGCCCATGGCACCATTAATATAAAAAATAAAAAATGGGAAGCAGATTTTTCTCCTGTTGACGAAATGGGAATAACATTTGTAGATACACAATACACCAAAGCCTATTTGAGACATTTATTTACTATTAACGAATTATTAGGAAAACAAATAGCAACTATTCATAATTTAGGATTTTATTTGTGGTTGGTTCGTGAAGCAAGAAATCATATATTAGTAGGAGATTTTTATACTTGGAAAAATAAAATGGTAAAACAAATGAATAACAGATTGTAAATTAAAATGAAAATTTTAGATTGGTACATACTAAAGCGTTATTTACTTACATTTTTCATGATGTTACTGTTATTTATTCCCATTGGTATTACAGTGCATCTTGCCGAAAAAATTGGCAAAATTTTAGAAAATGAAGTGCCTGTAAATGAGGTGTTACTCTATTTTTTAGACTTTACAATATATTTTGCCCACATACTGTTCCCTTTATTTTTATTTATATCGGTAATTTGGTTTACATCAAAACTTGCAAATAACACAGAAATTATTGCGTTTTTAAGCTCGGGTGTTTCGTTTACTCGTTTTTTAAGACCTTATATAATTGGTGCTTTTTTAATTGCCATCTTATCAATAATTTTAGGATTGTTTTTAGCACCAAAAGCAAGTGAAGGATTCAATGATTTTTCTTATAAATATCTTAAAACAGGCAGAAGTGCAGTTCAAAACACAAATGTTTTTAGACAAATAAACGATAAAGAAATTATATATGTTAGTAGTTTTGATGTAAAAAATAAACTCGGAAGCAATTTTACTTTAGAGCATTTTGAAGATGATAAACTTAAATATAAAATAACAGCTAGTAACATAAGATATATAGAAGAAGATACCGTTTATAAATTAACAAATTATTTAAAAAGAGATATTGGTGATAATGACGATATTATAGAAAAACAACGAACAAAAGATACACTTTTTGATTTTGAAGTTGATGATTTAATACCAGTTATTTATGCAGCCGAAACTAAAATGTATGGCGATTTAAAACGCTTTATAGCAAAGGAAGAAGCACGTGGGTCATCTAACGTAGGACGGTTTAAATTAGTTTTATACAGAAAATGGAGTTTACCAGTATCTGTATTTATACTTACCATTATTGCAGTTGCTGTTTCATCTATAAAAAGACGTGGTGGTATGGGCGTTAATCTAGCCATTGGTATATGTATAGCTATGGTATTTGTGTTTTTTGATAAAATTTTTGGAGTTATGGCAGAACAATCTAATTTTAACCCCATAATTGCAGTTTGGTTTCCAAATATTATTTTTGGTATAATAGCAATATACATGCTTCAGAATGCTAAGCGTTAATTTTAAAAATTATTTACACCTTCATTTATTAGTTTTAATAGCTGGTTTTACAGCTATTTTAGGAGAACTAATAAGCATAAAAGCAGTATCATTAGTGTGGTACAGAATGGTTATTGCTACCTTTTTAATTGTAATTTATATTAAAATAGCAAAAGTAAAATTAAAGGTAAGTGCCAAAGCTATTTTAAGATTTTCAATAGCAGGAATTATTATAGCACTACACTGGATTACTTTTTTTGGAGCCATAGATGTAGCTAATATATCTATTGCTTTAAGCATGTTTTCAACAGGGGCTTTTTTTGCATCGTTTATAGAACCCTTAATTTATAAACGAGCTATTATTTGGTATGAAATCATTTTTGGAATTATAGTAATTATTGGCGTTTTTATAATAACTCAAAGTGAAATAAAATACCTTTATGGTATTCTTTTAGGCATTTCATCAGCTTTTTTTTCATCCTTATTTTCAGTACTTAACGGAAGCTTTTTAAAACAGCATACAGCAACAGTAATATCATTTTATGAATTTATAAGTGGTGTTTTATTTATATCTATCTATATTTTAATTTTTGATACAGGATTTACATCAGATTTTTTCAATATTAGTAAATCAGATTTTGGGTATTTATTCCTATTAGCGTCTATTTGCACAGCTTATGCTTTTATTGCCGCAGTTTATATTATGAAAGAAATTAGTCCATATACTGTTGTTTTAACCTATAATTTAGAGCCTGTTTATGGTATTATCTTAGCAATTATTCTCTTTCCAGAAAAAGAAAAAATGAGTGTATCATTCTATATAGGAGCCATCATTATAATAAGTGTTGTTTTTTTAAATACACTTTTACAATACACTAGAAAACTAAAAAGAAGGCGTACTTAACATATTTTGCAAATTAAAGTTTTTATATTTGTACCCTAACCAAAACTAAAAGTCAAAATAAAAATTCTTATGGAATATTTAGAATTTGAACTCCCTATTAAAGAACTTGAAGACCAACTACAAAAGTGCCGAGTCATAGGGCAAGAAAGTGATGTTGATGTTACAGAGACTTGTGCACAAATTCAAAGTAAACTAAAGCAAACTCAAAAAGATATTTACAAAAATCTCACTGCTTGGCAACGTGTGCAACTATCTCGCCACCCTAATAGACCTTACACACTAGATTATATAAGAGCCATTTGTGGCGATACTTTTCTTGAGCTACATGGCGATAGAAGCTTTAAAGACGATAAAGCAATGATTGGCGGTTTAGGAAAAATTGGCAATCAAAGTTTTATGTTTATTGGGCAACAAAAAGGCTACAATACAAAAACACGACAGTATAGAAATTTTGGAATGGCAAACCCAGAAGGTTACAGAAAAGCATTGCGTTTAATGAAATCTGCCGAAAAATTTGGAATTCCAGTAGTAACGCTTTTAGATACACCAGGAGCCTACCCAGGATTGGAAGCCGAAGAACGCGGACAAGGAGAAGCCATTGCAAGAAATATACTAGAAATGACACGTTTAAAAGTACCAATTATTACCGTTATAATTGGTGAAGGTGCTTCTGGCGGTGCATTAGGAATAGGAGTAGGCGATGTGGTACTCATGCTAGAGAATACATGGTATTCGGTTATTTCACCCGAATCTTGTTCCTCTATTTTATGGCGTAGTTGGGAATATAAAGAGCAAGCAGCAGATGCTTTAAAGCTTACAGCTTCTGATATGAAAAAACAAAAACTAGTAGATGATATTATTAAAGAACCACTTGGTGGTGCACATAGAGATCGCGAAAAAACCTTTGCTCTAGTTAGTAATGCCATTACTAAAAATTTTGAGTCTCTTAAAAACTTATCACCAAAAGATTTAGTTTTAAAACGCATGGAAAAATATAGCCAAATGGGTGTGTTTAAAAACTAAAGCTTTTAAAATCACTTAGTAAAAAAACTTAAAAGAAATTCTTTTAAGTTTTTTTTTGCTTATTCACAATATTTTTAAGTTATTAACAGGTCAATTGTTAATCAATGGTTAACAATGCACAACACAATAGTTCCAGAATGTTATCTTTTTTTAGCTACTTTCGTAAACATGAAACAACCTAACCAACTACAAGGATATAAAATAGACAAAAGCACTATAATTAGTCTTGAAAAAGGAAAAATACCTCCACAAGCTATTGATTTAGAGGAAGTTGTATTAGGAGCTATGATGATTGACAAGAAAGGAGTTGATGAGGTTATAGATATTTTAAGCCCTGAAGCTTTTTATAAAGAAGCTCATCAACACATTTTTGAAGCCATTTATCAATTGTTTGAAAACAGTGAACCGGTTGACTTATTAACCGTTTCAAGCCAACTTAAAAAAAATGCCAAGTTAGAACTCTGCGGAGGCGATTTTTACCTAATTTCTTTAACACAAAAAGTATCATCTTCTGCACATATTGAGTTTCATGCACGCATTATTTTACAAAAATTTATTCAAAGAAGTCTTATAAAAATTTCAAATGAAATTATTGAAGACTCATATGATGAAACAAAAGATGTTTTTGATTTATTAGATAAAGCAGAATCTAAACTATACGAAGTAACACAAGGAAACATAAAAAAATCTAGCGAAACGGCTCAAGATTTAGTTATACAAGCCAAAAAAAAGATTGAAGAAATTTCAAATAAAGAAGGGTTAAGTGGTATTCCAACAGGGTTTAATAAATTAGATAAATTAACCTCGGGTTGGCAACCTTCAGATTTAATTATCATTGCTGCACGTCCTGGTATGGGTAAAACAGCATTAACATTATCTATGGCACGAAATATTGCTGTTGACCAAAATATTCCTGTTGCTTTTTTCTCATTAGAGATGGCTTCTGTTCAATTAATAACTCGTTTAATATCTAGTGAAACAGGATTATCTTCAGAAAAATTAAGAACAGGTAAGCTAGAAAAACATGAATGGGAACAGCTAAATGTAAAGGTAAAAGATTTAGAAAAAGCACCTTTATTTATTGATGATACACCATCACTTTCAATTTTTGATTTAAGAGCAAAAGCACGCCGATTATCATCCCAGCATGGTATTAAATTAATCATGATTGATTATTTACAACTCATGACAGGCGGTAGTACTCATGGCGGCAACCGTGAGCAAGAAATATCTATGATTTCTAGAAACTTAAAAGCACTAGCCAAAGAATTAAACGTTCCCGTAATTGCCTTATCTCAATTATCGCGTGCTGTTGAAACAAGAGGTGGTAGCAAAAGACCGTTACTTTCAGATTTACGTGAATCTGGTGCCATAGAACAAGATGCAGATATTGTGAGTTTTATTTACAGACCAGAATACTATAAAATAGATGAGTGGGATGACGAAGAGCGATCACCTACAGAAGGACAAGCAGAGTTCATTGTCTCAAAACACAGAAATGGTGGTTTAGATAGTATTAGACTTAAATTTATTGGACACTTAGGAAAATTTGATAATTTAGATGACTTTGATTCTCCTTTCGAGTTTCATTCAAAAATGAACGCTGCTGCCAATGATGATACCTTTAAAGCAGATAACTTTAAAGCAAACCCAGACCAAGCTTTTGGAGATTCGTTCAATGATGATGACGATAATGAAGTGCCATTTTAATCTTTAAACTTTTGTTAAAACACATAAACCATATTTTTTTTAAGTATCTTTCAGCATAATTTAAATTTTTGATTTTTCTTTAAATAAAAGAACCCCAAAAATATTACCTCAGTTGAAAAAAATTCTATTCATACTTGTTGTTACCTGCTTAAATTTAAACAGCTATGCGTCCTACATATTAATTCCAATGGATGCAGAAGGTCAAAAAAACCACTTAAAAGCATACGGAATAACTTATTGGACTCTTAAAAAAGAACTAAAAGTAAAATGGCTACTTAATTACAGAGGTGGTTCTTTTTTATTGCCAGATACTCAAGATATTCAGCATGAATGTCAAATTAGAGGTGTTTCTTTTGAAGTTATTTCAAACGCAAAAACCGAAAGTATTTTAGAAGACATAAGCAGCCCGAGTCAAAACATGGAAGCAGTTGTGCTTGAAAAAGCACCCAAAATAGCTGTTTACACGCCTAGCGGAAAATTACCGTGGGATGATGCTGTAACTATGGTTTTACAATATGCAGAAATACCATACGAAACCATTTATGATGAAGAAGTGCTAAACGATGGCTTACTACTTTTTGATTGGTTACACTTGCACCATGAAGATTTTACAGGGCAATTTGGTAAATTTTATGCACAGTACAGAGCCTCTTCGTGGTATATTGAAGAGAAAAAACAAGCCGAAAAATTAGCCCATAAACTGGGTTACAACAAAGTATCTGATGAAAAATTAGCAGTTGCATTAAAAATACGTGATTATGTAATTGGAGGCGGTTTTATGTTTGCTATGTGCAGTGCTACTGATAGTTTTGATATTGCTCTATCTGCCGAAAATGTTGATATATGCGAACCTATGTTTGATGGCGATGCGAGTGACCCAGCATATCAAAATAAAATTGACTATAACAAAACATTTGCTTTTACAAACTATACTTTAGAGCGCAACCCCTATGTTTATGAGTTTTCTTCTATAGATACCACTAGAAAAAGAAACGTTAAAAAAACAAGTGATTATTTTTCACTTATGGAATTTTCAGCAAAATGGGACCCAATTCCAACCATGTTATGCCAAAACCATACAGCTTTAATAAAAGGGTTTATGGGGCAAACAACAGCATTTTTAAAAGACGAGATAAAATCTAATGTTTTAATAATGGGTGAAACAAAATCAAATGGCGAGGCTAAATACATTCATGGTATAAAAGGCAAAGGTTTTTTTACCTTTTATGGAGGTCATGACCCAGAAGATTATCAACATAGAGTAGGAGATGCTAAAACCGAACTAGATTTACATCCTACATCACCTGGTTATAGACTTATTTTAAATAATGTTTTATTTCCCGCTGCAAGAAAACAGAAGCAGAAAACATAGTAAACATTTCTAATCTTGTTGATTTTTTTGTTTTAAAAATATTACAGATGAAGTTTTATCAAAAAGAAATCAAATTACAACCATACCCAAGAGG
>JALRJA010000069.1 GCA_023255235.1 Flaviramulus sp. | reverse complement strand
CAAATGTTAGAGAAGCCAAACATGCTAAAAATAAAGCCGATTTTATTCACAAGCTATCAATTTCTCTTAAAGAGGCTAACAAAACTGATTATTGGTTAGATTTGCTTCAAGAAACAGGTTATTTGAATAATTCTGAGTATATTAGTATTCAGTTTGATATAAAAGAAATTTTAAAACGTTTAACAAGTATAGTTAAAGCCTCAAAAGAAAAATAACTATCAATTATAATTTGTCAATTTTCAATTGTTAATTATGAATATGAAAGGACCACTCTTTTATTCTAAAATACTACTTTTTGGAGAGTATGGCATCATTAAAGATTCCAAAGGATTATCAATTCCTTATAATTTTTATAATGGAGCTTTAAAGAAAAGCAAAAACCCTTTAGAGCGTGATATACAATCTAATGCCAGTTTAAAAAAGTTTGTAGATTATCTACACCATATTGATAACCAATTAGTTACTTTCAATTTTGATGCTTTAGAAGAAGATGTAGCAAACGGAATGTATTTCGATTCTACTATTCCGCAAGGTTATGGTGTTGGCAGTAGCGGTGCTTTAGTTGCTGCTATTTACGATAAATATGCACAAGATAAAATAACGGTTTTAGAAAACCTCACACAAGAAAAGCTATTAAAATTAAAAGCTATATTCTCTGAGATGGAATCTTTTTTTCACGGAAAATCATCTGGCTTAGACCCATTAAACAGTTATTTAAGCATTCCAATACTCATCAACTCAAAAGACAATATAGAAGCAACAGGCATTCCGGCACAACAAACCGGAAAAGGAGCCGTATTTTTACTAGATAGTGGATGCGTAGGAGAAACAGCACCAATGGTTAGTATTTTTATGGAAAACATGAAGCATGAAGGCTTTAGAAACATGCTTAAAACCCAATTTATAAAACATACAGATGCCTGTGTTGACGATTTTTTAAAAGGCAATATCAAGTCTTTATTTAAAAACACCAAACAACTATCTAAAGTAGTTTTAAACCATTTTAAACCCATGATACCACAACAGTTTCATGAATTATGGAAAAAAGGTATTGAAACAAACCAATACTATTTAAAATTATGTGGCTCTGGTGGCGGTGGCTATATTTTAGGATTTACACAAGATATTGAAAAAGCAAAACAAGCACTAGCAGATTACAAGCTAGAAGTTGTTTACAACTTTTAATTCTAAAAAAGCTATTTTCACTACACCTATTTTAAACTACCATAAATGGTTTACAAATGCTTTCAAGAAAACAGAAACATATTCTACTTAAATTTTTTAGCATGTTTTCTGTTGTTAGAGGATACAATATTTTAATTATTGTTATAGCACAATATCTAGCATCTATTTATATCATTGCTCACAATAGGTCTTTAAAACAAGTTGTTTTAGATACCAATTTATTTATGCTAGTATTAGCATCTGCAGCAACCATAGCAGGTGGTTATATTATTAATAATTTCTATGATTCAGAAAAAGATTTAATAAATAAACCAATCAAATCAAAACTAGACAGGTTAGTGAGTCAAAACACCAAACTATCCTTTTATTTTGTGCTCAATTTTGCCGCAGCAATAATGGCAAGCTATGTATCGTTTGGTGCTGTTGTTTTCTTTTCAATATATATTTTCGCTATATGGTTTTATTCACACAAATTAAAAAAACTACCATTTATAGGTAATTTAACATCGGCAATACTCACTATCACCCCATTTTTTGCCATTTTTCTGTATTATAAAAACTATGAAACCGTTATTTTTGTTCATGCTATTTTCTTATTTTTAATAATATCTATGCGCGAGCTAACAAAAGATTTAGAAAACCTAAAAGGCGATTTTTTACAACAATACCAAACCATTCCGGTAGTTTACGGCGAAAAAGCTTCCAAAATTATGCTCACCATATTATCTATTTTCACATTAGTTCCCATTTACTTGCTGCTCTATAAATTTACAATAGGCTACATGCATTTATACTTTCATGCCAGCGTTGTGTTATTAATTCTGTTTTTAGTAATTCTTTGGAAATCAAAAACCAAAATTCAGTACATACTATTACATAATATTCTAAAATTCATAATATTAGCAGGCGTTTTTAGTATTTTATTAATAGATGTTAGCGTTATACTAAACCGTATCTAATTTTTTTTTTGGGCGTTTATCACAACAAAGTTGTGCTACCGCGCTTTCGTAAGTCGCTTCACAAAACAATTTGTGAGAGCTCCAACAATTACTCAATCGCTAACGCATTAAAACAAATCGTAAATTAAAAAATCCAAATCGTAAATTTTTAAGTATATCTTTGCAAAAAATAAAGTACCATGAACAGGCATCAAGGCAGTAATGACAAAGGAAGAGTTTCAGGAAGAGGTAGCAACCATATCCGAAAAAAAAGCTATGCAAGAGGAAATGCACCAATTAAAAAAGCAAGTTCAGCCACAAAAAAAGAAAGCAATCCAGATGAAATAAGGCTAAACAAATACATTGCCAATTCAGGAATATGCTCACGTAGAGAAGCCGATGTTCACATAGCCACTGGTTTAGTAACCGTTAATGCCAAAGTAGTAACCCAAATGGGTTATAAAGTAAAACTTGGCGATGATGTGCGTTATGATGGTGCCAAAATAAATCCAGAAAAAAAAGCCTATGTTTTGCTAAACAAACCAAAAGGATTTGCCACCACAACCAGCGAAGGAAAAGGCAGAACAGTAATGAGTTTAGTAGCCAATGCAACCACTTCAAGAATTAAACCCATAGGGCGTTTAGGTAGAAACTCAAAAGGGCTTTTACTATTTACAAACGATGAGCAAATTCACGATAAATTTACCAATTCTAAAAATGGTGTGGCTAGGTTATTTCATTTAGAATTAGATAAAAACTTAAAACTAGAAGACTTAAAAAAAATTCAAGCCGGTTTTAAAATAGACGGCAAACTTGTTGCCGTACAAGAGATTAGCTACATAGAAGGTGCCACAAAAAGAGAAATAGGATTAAAAATAAAAAACACAGGAAACACCATTATTAGAACTATTTTTGATTACTTAAAATACAATATTGTAAGTATAGACTGTGTAGCTATTGGGCATTTAACAAAAAAAGACATTCCGCGTGGGCATTGGAAACACCTAACAGAGCAAGAATTAAACACCCTAAAGATGCTTTAATTTATTGCGTTAGGGATAGAAGTGAAAATCCTTTTTAAAACCAAAAACTTGTAAAAACCAACACTATTTATTTGGTTATGCAAATACTACTAGTGTGTGTAGTAATTACCGGTAGTTTTAAAAAGATTGCAACGTATAGCCCGACCCAAAGGGTAACGCCCAAAAAAAAGTAAAAAAAATTATAATTTTTTTTTTAAAAAAGAGAATAATTCAAATTTTTATAGTTCATTTGCACTGTTTTTTAGCTGAACAAATTGAAATCTGTTTATACGTTCGGGCTTTTGAAAATTAGGAAGTCATACTCAAAAGCAGCTTACCGTTTAAGTAACCGAATTTTAAAGCTAACTTCCGTTTTACCCATTTATGCTAGCCAGCA
>JALRJA010000052.1 GCA_023255235.1 Flaviramulus sp. | reverse complement strand
AAAATCTTCAACTTCATTATCTTTTTCCAGAATAGCCGCCACAATAGGTCCTCGTGTCATGTATTGCACTAAATCACCAAAAAAAGGTCGCTCTTTATGAATAGCATAAAATGCTTCTGCATCAGCTTGTGTCATTTGGGTTAATTTCATCGCTACAATTCTAAAACCTGAAGCTACAATTTTTTCAAGTATCGCTCCAATATAGCCTTTTTCAACAGCATCGGGTTTGAGCATTGTAAATGTTCTATTTGTTTCCATTTATATATAATTTTATTTACTTTGTTATGATTTAATACAGCAAGCCTTAATGAATTGAGAAATTACATCTGACCTAAAAAATAAACTTTATGCACATGCTACCATTTCATAAAAACAAGCAAGCAAACTGCGTTTTGTTTTGTGTGCAAAAGTAAGCTATTTCTGTTTAAAAACAAGGTAAAAAAATTGTATCTTCGTAGCCTATGAATTCACAAGATATAGCCAGTATAAAACAGTTATTTTTAAGTCCGAAAAAAATTGTTATTGTAACTCATAAAAATCCAGACGGTGATGCCATTGGCTCTAGTTTGGGTTTATGGCATTATTTAAAACAACGCAACCATGAAGTATTGGTTATAACACCAAATGATTATCCTACATTTTTAAAATGGATACCAGGTAATGACAGTATTTTAAAATACGATTCTCAAACCGCAGAATGTGATGCATTAATTGAACAAGCCGATGTTATTTTTACATTAGATTTTAATGCCTTTCATAGAACCGGAAATATGGAAACTATTTTAACTCAAAGTAAGGCTTTGAAAATAATGATAGATCACCACCAATCACCCGATAACTATGCAACCTATATGTTTAGTGATGTGAGTATGAGTTCTACTTGCCAAATGGTTTACCATTATATAGAAACACTTGGCGATTCAAACTGTATTGATGCCACTATTGCCACATGCTTATATGTTGGAATAATGACAGATACAGGCTCTTTTAGGTTTGCTTCAACAACAAGTACAACGCATAAAATTATAGCAAATCTTATTGAAAAAGGAGCCAATAATGCCTCTATTCACAATCATGTGTATGACACCAATAGCTTTGAACGTTTACAACTTTTAGGATGTGCCTTAAATAATTTAAACGTAATACCTGAGTTTAAAACAGCCTACACAACACTATCTCAAGAAGAATTAAATCAATTTAATTATAAAAAAGGTGATACCGAAGGTGTTGTAAA
>JALRJA010000041.1 GCA_023255235.1 Flaviramulus sp. | reverse complement strand
GTGATTGTTTTCCTATAAATTCAGATACTTTTTTATTAGCTAAAAGCATAAATTCTTCAATTAATTTATTAGCATCTTTACTGGTTTTAAAAAATACATCTATAGGATTATTTTGTTTATCTAAATGAAATTTTACTTCTACTTTATCAAAAGAAATAGCACCGTTTTGCATGCGTTTTTTTCGCATAATTTTTGCTAATTCATCTAATTTTAAAATAGCATACGCAATATTAGAAGTGGTGTTATAGCTTGTTTCAGTTAGTGAAACATTTGCAGGTATTTCTGTATTAATTTGAGATAGTGTGTTTATACTTAACTTGCTATTGTTATCAATAATAGCTTGTGCTTCTTCATAAGCAAAACGAGCATCACTAAAGGTTACAGTTCTACCAAACCATTGGTTTTTTATTTCTGCTTTGTCATTAATTTGAAAAACCGCAGAAAAGGTATATTTTTCTTCTAATGGTCTTAAAGAACACGCATTGTTTGATAATATTTCTGGTAACATAGGCACTACTCTATCTACTAAGTAAACAGATGTTGCTCTATGGTAAGCTTCTTCATCTAGAATAGTATCTTCTTTAACATAATGTGATACGTCTGCAATATGAATTCCTATTTCATAAAGGTTGTTTTCTAAAATTTTAAAAGATAAGGCATCATCAAAATCTTTGGCGTCTTTTGGATCTATTGTAAAGGTTAAATCTTTACGCATATCACGCCGTTTTGCTATTTCTTCTTTTGTAATAGCTGTGTTTATTTTATTAGCAAAATCGTCAACCTCTTCTGGAAATTTATAAGGTAAACCATACTCTGCTAAAATAGAATGTATCTCGGTATTATGTTCTCCTGGTTTGCCTAATACTTGCAAAACTTTTCCATAAGGAGAATCGGCTTTTTCTGGCCAATCTTCAATTTTTACAAGAACCTTATCGCCATCGTTTGCTTGTTGTGTTTTATTTATAGGTACAAAAATATCTTTATACATTTTAGTACTATCTGGAATTACAAAAGCGTAGTTATTATTTTTTTGTATTTGAATAATACCAACAAATTCACTTTTATTACGTTTAATAACACTGGTTATTTCGCCTTCAAATTTGCCGCGTTTTCTTCTTTTATATACATAAAACTCAACTTCATCACCATCTAATGCTTTATTAATATTATTGGATGCTATATAAATATCATCATCAAAATCATCACAAATAACATATCCTGATCCTCTTGCCGATAAATCTAAAATACCTTTATGATATTCGGTATTTATAATAGCTTTAAATTTACCGCGTTCTACTTCTTCTATTTCTTTTTTTTCTTGTAAGTCGCGTAATTTTTTTATAATTTGATTTCTACTACTTGCATTATTAACACCTAATTTTGCTGCTATTTGTTTGTAGTTAAAAGCTTGGTTTCGTTCTTTTTTTAAAATACTTAAAATGGTATTTTTGAGGTTGAAAATGCCTTGTTTTTTGGATTTTCCTTTGTTCTTTCTTGCCATGTAATTTTAGTAATCATTAGTATTTCCATAAATACAGGAAATTTATTTTTTAATAGCTTTTTATGGAGAAGAAATTGCTATTGGATTTTTACAAACTTACAACATTTAATAATTAAATATATTAGTTTGCTGTTAAATTCAAGTTATCAACATTATATTATTTACTATAAATTTCTTTTTAAAATTAAAAAATAAAAATGATGATAATGATAGTTTGTTAATATATAGAATAACTTTTTTGTATTTTATTTTGATTTGTGTTTTATCTATTTTTATTGATATCAAATTAACAAGTAAAAATTACTTAATTATTTAAAAAACAAGCTTTTTAAAAATACTATTAACAATTGTTCACAACCATTATTAACTACTTTTTTTAATAACTATTTAGTTTAAAATGACTCATAAATAACCGTTTTATAGCTTATAACTTACCCAAAAATGTATGCTAATTTATTTGGTAGTTAAAAAACAGTTATTGATTGTAAAATAAACTGAATTATCAAAATAAAACTTTTTAAAATTATAAACACTAATTAACAAGTAATGAATAAATTAATACACATAACTTATTATTACTACCTTTGTTAATACGATATTAAAATACTAAAAAAAATGACTATTTCAATAGGCAATGACCACGCCGGAACAGATTACAAATTTACTATTACAAATCATTTAGAATCTAAAGGATATACTATTTTAAACCACGGCACAGATAGTATTGATAGTGTAGATTATGCAGATTTTGTACATCCTGTAGCAAACGATGTTGAAACCCAAAAAGCAACTTTTGGTATTTTAATTTGCGGAAGCGCCAACGGTGTTGCAATGACGGCAAATAAGCATCAAAAAATTAGAGCTGGTTTATGTTGGAATAAAGAAATAGCACAACTTACACGAAGTCATAATAATGCCAATATTTTATGTATTCCAGCAAGGTTTACCGCAATTCAACAAGCTGTAGAAATAGTTGAAACATTTTTAAATACCAATTTTGAAGGCGGTAGACATCAAAAAAGAATAGATAAAATACCTTTATCTTGTTAATATGGGAAAGCACCATTCTCATAAGCATTCTCATAACGATTTAAAAGAGCGAAATCTTTTAATTTCTATTTTTTTAAATATTCTTATTACCATATCTCAAGTAATTGGTGGTTTGTTATCTGGAAGCTTAGCTCTTTTAAGCGATGCACTACATAATTTTAGTGATGTTCTCTCATTAGTAGTTAGTTTTATAGCAAATAAATTAGCTAAAAGAAAAGCCTCAATAAACCGAACTTTTGGTTATAAACGAGCTGAAATTTTAGCGGCATTTATAAACGCTTCTACGTTAATTATAGTAGCTGTTTTGTTAATTATTGAAGCTGTAAAAAGGTTTAAAAACCCTGAAGAAATTGCAAGCGAAATAGTTATTTGGTTATCCTTTTTAGGTATTTTAGCAAACGGAATAAGCGTGCTTTTACTTAAAAAAGATTCAGAATCCAATATGAATATGAAAAGCGCTTATTTACATTTATTAACAGATATGATGGCAAGTGTAGCTGTTTTAATAGGTGGTTTGTTAATGAAATATTACCATATTTTTTGGGTAGATAGTGTATTAACTTTTGCTATAGCTTTATATTTAATTTGGATGGGTTATGATTTATTAAAAAACGCAACCAAAGTATTAATGTTGTTTACACCAGATACAATTCCTATAAAACAAATTGTAAAAGAAATAAATGCTTTTGATAGTATAAAAAACATACATCACATTCATGTTTGGCAATTAAACGAAGACGAAATACACTTAGAAGCTCACATTGATTTTAAAGATGATATTACCTTATCTCAATTTGATATTATACTTCATGAAATAGAAGAGTTAGTATTACAAAAATATGACATAAACCATGTAAATATTCAACCAGAATTTAGTAAAGATGATGCTAAAGATATGATTGTACAAGACTGATGATAGATATTCAAATAAAATCTTTTGAAGAATTAACCAAACAAGAACTATATTATTTGCTTCAATTGCGAAGTGAGGTTTTTGTTGTAGAACAAGATTGTGTTTATCAAGATATTGACGAAAAAGACCAAAAAGCAATTCATATTTTAGGGTTTAAAAACAACACATTAATTGCCTATTCTCGCATTTTTAAACCTGGCGACTATTTTACCCAAGCGAGCATTGGTAGAGTAGTAGTTTCAAAAAAAGAACGGTCTTTTAAATACGGATATGATATTATGAAGGCATCTATTAAAGCTATTAAAAACCATTATAACCAAACCCATATTAAAATTTCTGCACAATGTTATCTTAAACAGTTTTATAATAATTTAGGTTTTAAAGCTATTGGAAGCCCATATTTAGAAGATAATATTCCGCATATTGCCATGATTAGAGAATAGAAATATTCAGAATAACAAAGCAATTCTCTAAATAATATTTCCTTGTTATTCCAATGGAAGGTGGCATCCTATAATTAAATGAAAAGAATGAGATTCTTCGCTTATGCTATGAATAATAAATTTGTTAAAACAAATTATGGCTTGTTTGCATAGGTTATTACAATCTCTACACGCCTATCAAACTTAGCATCTCCACCAAGCGGAAAGCGTCTTCGTAAACCTAAATAACGCATGCGTTTTTTTTCAATACCTTTTCCTGCAAAATAATTATACACAAACTTAGCTCTAGCTTCCGATAGGTTTCGTTTATTAGTTTTTCTATCTATAGCATCTCTAGTTAAATGCGTGCAACATACATGTCCTTGAATAGTAAAGTAAATATCACCTCTTTCTAAGAGTGCTTTAGCAATTTGATCTAAAACTAATTTAGAATCATCAGTAATTGAAGCATAACCGGTATTAAATAAAATGTTTTTAAAAACAATTTTATCTCCTTTTGAGCTTTCTTTAATTAAATCGATAACATTTTTTTCTTTGTCAATAATAACCGAGTCTTTTGCAATTATAGGTTTTGGTGTTTTTGTTTTAACAATAATTTCAACCCGCCTATTTAAACCGCGTGTTTTTAAAACATCTTTTTCATTAACTAGTTGCAATACTATTTCACCTTTTCCATCAACTTTAGATATTAAAGAAGGGTTTTTGGTATTGTTTAAAAAATAGGCTTGAATAATATCGGCTCGTTTTTGTGATAGTTTTAGGTTGTATGAGTGGCTTCCGGTATCGTCACAAAAACCAAAAATAGAAATAGAATCAATATTTAAATCAGATAAAGACCTTGTGAAAAGTAGCAATCTATTTTCTTCAATTTCAGGAATATTATACTTATCACTTTCAAAATAAACATCGTGTGTAATAGTATCTTGAGAGAAAGCAAAAAAGCAATTTAAAACAACTAAAAGTAAAACCTTACTCATAAAAAATGATTGGTAATAAATATACTATTTTTAATTAAAAACACGTATTTGTAACCAATAAGCAACGAAAATTAGTTTAAATAATCAAAATAAACCGATTGATTTTCTAGTATTTCTTTTGCTTTTTTAATAGCATTATCATTTTTTTTTAAATAGTTATAAAACCCTTCTCTGTAAGCATATTGTTTTATAATTTCTTCTGTTAATAATTCTAGTAAATACGCTTTATTTTTATCAATAATAGATGATTTAGAAGACTCTATATTAAGCATTAAGGCGTTAAAATCTGTATTAATAGTGTTGTTTAAGCCATCTTTTTTTGATGTTTCAAAAGCTTTTTGGAGTGCTTTTTCTGTATTGGTTTCAAAGGAAAAGTTATTAGTTTTTAAATAATTTTTAAAGTTTTTAAAATCAGTATCATCTAATTTTAAATTATAAATATCATTTACAGTATTATTATAATGATAGTTTGTGGCATAATTAAAAATAAGGTCGTTTTCAATAATTGCAGAAATAATAGGCGATTTTTCATAAGAGTTAACCAAAACATCGGGAAAAACACCACCACCATCAAACACTTTTCTTCCGTTTTTAGTTTTAAACTCATTATAATCTTCTTGTTTTACACGCACAGCCTCGCCTTTTTCATTTCTATGCCAATAATCTAAGGCTTGAATACAGCGTCCTGAAGGTGTGTAATATCTAGATATTGTAATTTTTATTTGTGTGCCATAGCTGAGTTCTTTAGGTCTTTGCACCAAACCTTTACCAAAGCTTCTAGAGCCTAAAACAACAGCTCTGTCTAGATCTTGTAAAGAGCCTGAAACAATTTCGCTAGCCGAGGCACTTGTTCCGTTTATTAAAACCACCAAAGGTATGTTTGTATCTATGGGTTCGTTTTTGGTATAATAGGTTTTATTATATTTGTCAACTTTTGATTTTGTGGTAACTACAAGCTGGCCTTTTGGCACAAAAAGATTTACAATTTTAATAGCTTCATCAAGTAAACCACCGGGGTTTCCTCTTAAATCTAAAATAATGGTTTCTGCTCCTTGAGACTTTAAATCGCGCAGGGCATAGTTTGTTTCAGAAGTTGCTTTATTATTAAATTTATTTAAAACAATATACCCCGTTTTATTAGATACCATTGAATAATATGGTACGGCTTTAATTTCTACTTCGGCTCTTTTAATAGATGCGGTTTGAGTTTTGCCTTGTCTTTTATAAGTTATTTCAACTGAAGAATCTGGAGAACCAATTAACAAATCGGCTGCATCACCTTTGTAGTTTTCAACCAAAACAGTTCCAATTTTAATAATTTGATCACCAGCTTTAAGGCCGGCTTTGTCGGCAGGATAATCTTTATAAGGTTCTATGATAAGCAATTTATCTTTTAATGTTTTCACTTTTGCACCAATTCCGGTGTAATCTCCAGAATTATTAATTCTAGCAGCTTCAACATCTTGCTCGTTCATAAAGTTAGTGTAAGGATCTAAGTTTGCCAACATATTTTTTATGGCAGTATCCATTAAATCACCAGGGTTGGTTTCATCAACATAATTCATATTAACCTCCTTAAACAACGTGGTAAATATGTCTATTTGTTTAGCTATTTCAAAAAATTTATTTTGAAAAGCAGAAGTAAATAAAAAAACAGCACAAACTAAAATAGGTATAATATGTTTTTTTTTAACTAAATGTTTCATTGGGAATATATTATTTTTTAGGAAGTTTATTTGAAAATTTCTCAAATAACAACGCCATACTAGTTTCAATTTGGTTGAGTGTTGGTTTTTCTTTACCAATATACAAAATCATAAAAGCATGTTGTGTTGTTAAACTGTTAAAAAAATGTGATTTATTAAGCCTATATGCTTCTCTTAATAAGCGTTTTATTCTATTTCTATCAACAGCATTTTTAACAAGTTTTTTACTAACAGAAACGCCTGTTTTAGCTAGTATATTGTTTTCAAAAACAGTTGGCATGTAAACCAAACGCAAGGGATACACAGAAACCGACCGACCGTTGTTAAATAATTGGTCAATTAATTTTTTACTTTTGAGTTTTTCGTTCTTATTATAGGAAAATGCCAAGTTGTTTTTTTAAACATCAAAGGTAGTAAAATAATAAACCTCTATATTTTATACATGTTTATAAAAGGTGTTATTTTTTATTATTGGTTCTGTTAATATCTGCCATAAGACCACTTGGGTCTATTTCAACAAATTTTATAGCTTTTGAAGTTTCAAAAGTATAAGTTGGATAAGCCCAAGCCCAGTCTTTAATTACAGTGGCTTGTGTTGGTTTTTCTCCTCGCATCATTTGCAGCGGTATGTAAAAATCTTGTGTTGAACCATCGGTGTAAGTAACTCTTAAATCAATTGGCATAGGCATTAAACCAACACGTTCTAATGTAATGGTTTTGTTTTCGGCAAATTGCACAGCGTAATCTATGGTGTTGGTTGTTTGTGTGAAATCGGTTAGATACCAATCGAGTTCTAAATTGGTTAATTTTTCGGCAGTTCTAATAACATCTAATGGTTTGGGGTGTTTAAAAGAAAAATCTGTAAAATATTTTTTAATTGTTTGTTTTAAATTGTCTTCTCCAATTACATAGCCTAATTGTGCTAAAAATACAGCACCTTTGCTGTAAGCAGCTATGCCATAGGCTTGGTTATAAGCATATCTATCGGCATGTGTGCTAAGCGGTTGTTCTTTGCCCGATTGAGCTAAGTATAAATAGCTTTTATAGGCATTTTCTATAGGGTTTTCTTTTCCTTCGTTCATAATTTCATTCATAGCTAAGTCGCTAATGTAAGTTGTAAAGCCCTCATCCATCCACTCGTGTTTAGATTCGTTTGTTGCTAATAAAAACTGAAACCAGCTATGAGCTAACTCGTGAGCTGTAACCCCAACTAAGCTACCAAAAGTTCTGTTTCCGGTAATTAAAGTACACATAGCATATTCCATTCCACCGTCGCCGCCTTGAATTACTGAATATTGCTCATAAGGATATGTGCCTATATGTTTACTAAAATATTGCATAAGCTCAACCGTTTTGGGTTGTAGTTTTTTCCAATTTTCTTTCTTGTCATCATCTAAAGTGCTCTTATAATAAAAATTAAGAAGCGGTCCATTAGGCACTTGCATTGTGTCGTGAATATACTCAGGATCTGCCGCCCATGAAAAATCATGCACATTTGGGGCTTTGTAGTGTAAGATTTTTTTATTTCCTTTCACCGTTTCATTTTGTAAATAGCCTGTGCCACCAACAACATAATTTTTATCAATACTTAAAGTAACATCAAAATTTCCCCAAACACCATGAAATTCTCTACCTATATATGGGTCTGCATGCCAGCCTTCAAAATCATATTCTGCTAGCTTTGGATACCACTGTGTCATAGACAACGCAACACCT
>JALRJA010000449.1 GCA_023255235.1 Flaviramulus sp. | reverse complement strand
ATCAATTTTAGCCTTGAAAATTTATCACATGAACGAAGAAGCTACTCGCCAAGATGCCACAAACACCCATAGAGAGGCTTGTCAAAAAAAATTAAATATTTTACTTGAACAGCGAACAGATTTATCTTCGGCAATTGATACGCTTTTAAACGATATTGAAAAGGGCAACAAATACATGAAAGTTTATAAACAAATGAAAATGTATAACGACGAAGAATTAAACCCCGTACTTCGATCTCAAAAATAAACTACCACAACTTTTTGAGCAAAACGTGCTTTTCAAGTTAAAAAAAGGAAAACCATAAAGCATATGCAACATACCATTAAACAGGTTTTAGTTATTCGCTTTTCGGCAATGGGAGATGTAGCAATAATGGTTCCTGTTTTAAGAGCCTTTACCAACCAATATCCCGATATAAAAATTACCGTTTTAACACGCCCTTTTTTTGCTGTATTTTTTAAAGACTTAAATAATGTATCTGTTTTTCCGGTAGATTTAAAAGGAAGACATAAAGGCCTTTTAGGGCTTTATAAATTGGCATCAGACCTTAATAATTACAGGCATTTTGATGCTATTGCAGATTTACATGATGTTTTAAGAACTAAAATTTTAAAACAGTTTATTAAAAGCCCCTTTTTTGTATCAATAGATAAAGGCCGAAAACTTAAAAAAGCATTAATATCGGGCACTTTTTTTAAGCCACTTAAAAGTACACATACGCGTTATGCAGATGTTTTTAAAACATTAGGATTGCCTATTAATTTATCAAACCCAATATTTCCTGATAAACAAATTTTAAATAAAAAGCTTCAAACGCTTATAGAAACAGACTCAAAAAAAATTATTGGTATAGCACCTTTTGCTGCACATGAAGCTAAAATGTATCCAATAGATTTAATGAAAAATGTTATTGAAGCCCTTTCAAAAGAGTATAAGGTTTTGTTATTTGGAGGCGGAAAAAAGGAAATAGAAACACTACAAACACTAGAAAACAGTTTTGAAAACGTGGTTAGCGTGGCAGGAAAAATATCATTAAAAGAAGAGTTAGCCATTATATCAAACTTAGATATTATGCTTTCTATGGATTCTGGCAACGGCCATATAGCTGCCATGTTGGGTGTAAAAGTTATCACTATTTGGGGTGTTACACATCCGTTTTTAGGGTTTGCACCCTTTCATCAACCAGAAAGCTTTGCCTTACTTTCAGATAGATCAAAATTTCCTAAAATACCCACATCGGTTTATGGAAATAAATACCCCAAAAACTATAAAGAAGCCTCTAGAAGTATTCTTCCTCAAACGGTAGTTTCTAAAATAAAAGCAACTATTTAGAAAGCAGTTTTATTTAAGTATAAAACACATCAAAAAAAAACTTTAAACGGCATCAAAATCAATGGTAATAGTAGGTGTTTTTGGATGTGCTTGACAGGTTAAAATAAACCCTTTTTCTACTTCTTCTTTGGTTAAAATAGTGTTTTGTCTCATAGTGGCTTCGCCCGTTTTTATTTGTGCCAAACAACTACTACAAACACCGCCTTGACAAGAATATGGCGCATCAATATTTTCATCTAAAACAGCTTCAAGAATAGTTTGTTTTTGAGACATTTCAAAAGTTGTGGTGTCATCATCAACGGTAACAGTAATTTTTGTTTTTCCGTTAGAAACCGTATCAAGTTTTTCTGAATCTTCAATTTTGGAAGCTTTAAAAAGTTCAAAATGAATCTTACTATCATTGATATGATGTTCTGTTAAAACAGTTTTAACGGTGTGTATCATTGCCTCTGGACCACAAATATAAAAAGCATCAACTACAAGATCTTTATGCTTATTTTTTATAATATAATTGACGGTATTTTTTTCAATACGCCCATAAATAGCATCTTCTCCAGCTTGTTGGCTAAATACAAACTGAATTGAAAATCGCTCTTTATATTGCTGTTGAAGTTCTAAAAGTTGGTTTAAAAACATAGTTTCTTCAGTATTTTTATTACCATAAACCAAAATAATTTTGCTGTGAACTTCTTCTTCTAAAACACATTTTAGAATACTTAAAATAGGTGTAATACCACTACCAGCAGCAAAAAGAGCTATGTTTTTTGTTTTAGAATCATTTGGTTCAAAAATAAAGCGTCCTTTTGGTAAGGCAACCTCTAAAATAGTACCTTCTTTTAATTTATTATTGGCATAAGATGAAAATACACCACCTTTAACCTCTTTTATTGCTACTGTTAATTGACCACTTTTTGGCGATGAACAAAGTGAGTAATCGCGTCTTACTTCATTTCCATCAATAATTGTTTTAAGAGTAATGTATTGCCCTGCTTTAAAAGCAAAAGCCTCTTTTAGGTTATCAGGAACAGTAAAAGTAATACTAATAGATTTATTGGTTAGTCTTTCTATTGTTTTAACAGGAAGTTTGTAAAATGATGCCATTGAAATATATTTTTTACAAAAATAGGGAAGCTAGAATACTATCTCTATTAAAAACACGAATATTTATAAGTGATAAACTAAAAACCTATAAAAAAAAGTTTTATTTTTTAGTTATATTTCAAACATTATATGTATTTTCAACTGTTCAAATTGTATTATTTTTTAGTTGATAAGATGCAACTTGTTATAAACTGATTTAGCAGGTTTAATGATGTTTAACCTCTATTTTATTCAATTAAAAAAGAAGAAAAAACAAATTAAAACAACAAACACAATTAATTATTTTAAGACCTATCTTATGAAAAAACTTGTATTAGTAAGCGTATTTATTTTAGCAGTTTTAGCAACGGTTAAAGCTCAAGAAACTTCAGAATTTAAAACAGAAACAATAGCTTTTATAAAACTCACAGGAGCGGGAGATGCTTTTAATGATGCCATTAATCAAATAGGTGCTATGGTTTCTGATGAAAATAAAGAAGCTTACACCAAAGAAGCTAGCGGTACTCTAGATGCTTTGTATGGTAAAATGGCGGAGTTATATATGGCAGAATTTACACTAGACGAAATAAAAACACTTGTGAGTTTTTACAATACCGATTTAGGAAAAAAACTAGCAACAAAACAAATGGGATTAACCCAAAAAGCAATGATGTTTGGGCAATCGTGGGGAATGGAAGTACAAGCTATTGCAGAAAAATACAACTAATAAAACACCATGATAAAACAGTTTCTAAGTTTAGAGTGGAAGTCTTTTTTTAGGTCTGCAAGCTTTGAAAAAAGCATAGTGATTAAAATAATTATGGGGTTTTTTTTACTCTATTTTATAGCTATGTTTTTAGGCATAGGATTAGTTCTATATTCGGGTCTTAAAAAAGCATTTCCAGAACAAGACCCACTATTAATGGTTAATAAAGGACTTTTTTATTGGATTTTAGCCGATTTGGTTTTTAGATTTTTCTTTCAGAAATTACCCGTAATGAGCGTAATACCGCTTTTAACATTACCAATAAAACGCAACAAAATTGTAAATTTTGTTTTAGGAAAATCGGCACTATCATTTTTTAATATTTTACCACTTTTAGTTATCATACCTTTTGGCATTAAGTTAATTATTGAAGGGTATCCTCAAACAGCTGTTTTGGTATGGATGTTGGCACTAGTTTTGGTTACCTTAATAATTAATTTTTTAAATTTTATTTTTGAAAGCTACTCTTCAGAAACCGAATTATCATTCTTGCCAATTATACTATTAGTAGGTGGCTTATATGCACTTAATCATTTTAATATTATAGCATTCAATGAGATTGTTGGTAAGGCATTTAATGCTATTTATAATACGCCTTTTTATATTGTAATTTTGGTTCTGTTACTTGTTTTAGTCTATTGGTTTAATTTTAAAATATTAATACAGAAACTATTTTTAGATAGTGGTTTAAAAACTAAAATTAAAGAAGTAAGCACATCAAATTTAGAGTGGACTAAAAATTTTGGCGACATAGCACCTTTTATGAAATTAGATTTAAAGCTTATTTGGCGCAATAAACGCACAAAATCATCTGTTTGGTTGTTGGCAATAGGCTTATTATATGGGTGGTTTTTTTACCCACAACCCACTTATCAAAACTTACCGTGGTTCTCTGTTTTTATTGGTGTATTTTCAACAGGAATATTTCTAATAAACTTTGGGCAATTTATACCAGCTTGGGATAGTGCCTATTATAAACTGCTTATGAGTCAGAATATTAAATATGAGCAGTATTTAAAATCAAAATTTACGTTAATGGCAGCAAGTGTTGTTATACTTTTTGTATTAGGTATTCCGTATGTGTTTTTTGGGTGGAAAATTTTATTAGCACATTTTGCAGCAGCCATTTATAACGTTGGTGTTAACACACATGTTATTTTATGGGGAGGTTCTTTTAACAGAAAAAAAATAGATTTAAGCACAAAAGCAGCATTTAACTATCAAGGCACAGGTGTTGTACAATGGCTTATAGGAATTCCTTTATTGTTACTTCCCATGGGGCTTTTTGCTCTTTTTTACTTTTTAGTAGGCTTTGAAATAGCCTGTTTAGTAATGGGACTTTTAGGAGTAGCAGGTATTGTACTTCATCAAAAGTTAATGACATTAATAACGCTAAAGTATTTAAACTCAAAATATAAAATGATTGATGCTTTTAATCAAAATAACTAACAAAATAAACACATGATAATAACATCCAATTTATCAAAAAAATACGGTAGTAATACCGTTTTAAATATAGATTCTTTAGAAATTCCAAAAGGACAAAGTTTTGGATTGGTAGGTAATAATGGTGCAGGAAAAACAACCTATTTTAGTTTGCTTTTAGATTTAATCCAACCTACAACTGGAAGCATAAAAAGTAATGATATTCAAGTAAATAAAAGTGAAGCGTGGAAACCATTCACAGCCGCATTTATAGATGAAAGCTTTTTAATTGGTTATTTAACCGCCGAAGAATATTTTTATTTTATAGGCGAACTAAGAGAACAAAACAAAGCCGATGTTGATAAACTTGTTTCTCAATTTAAAGACTTTTTCCATGGCGAAATTTTAGGACAAAAAAAGTTTTTACGCGATTTAAGTAAAGGAAATCAAAAAAAGGTAGGCATAGTAGCTGCGTTAATAGGAAACCCAGCCGTTATTATTTTAGACGAACCATTTGCAAACTTAGACCCAACAACTCAAATTCGTTTAAAAAGTATTATTAAAGATTTAGCTGAAAAACAAGGCGTTACCGTTTTAATTTCAAGCCATGATTTAATGCATGTAACCGATGTTTGTGACCGTATTGTTGTATTAGAAAAAGGAGAAATTGTAAAAGATTTAAAAACCAGTGCGGCTACTTTAAAAGAGTTAGAAGCCCATTTTTCAAATTAGCATTTGCTTAAAAGGCACTTCATAATTATTAGGTAAATTCAAAAAGATACGTATTTTTACCACTAAATATAATAATAAAAAGAGTTTATAGTTATTATTTAGACTAAAAAACATCAAGTTTGCATATATCATTTAAAAGCATATTAACCATATTGTTAACCGTTTTTTTGGTTGTAAG
>JALRJA010000431.1 GCA_023255235.1 Flaviramulus sp. | reverse complement strand
CTTCAGAAATAATTTTAAAGTGCCATATATCTGCTGTATTTTTTACATGAGTACCGCCACAGAGCTCAATTGATTTTCCAAAGCGAATGGTTCTTACTGTATCGCCATATTTTTCTCCAAAAAGTGCCATAGCACCTTCGTTAATAGCTTGTTGCATAGGTAAATTTCGCTTTTCAATTAGTGGTAATTTACCGTCTATTCTTCGGTTTACAAAATGTTCTATATCTTGTAATTCATCAGCCGTTAGTTTAGAAAAATGAGAAAAATCAAATCTTAAATATTTTGAATGTACAGCACTTCCTTTTTGTTCAACATGGTTTCCTAAAACTTCTCGTAATGCTTGATGCAATAAATGGGTTGCCGTATGATTTGCCTCTGTTCTATAACGCTGTTTTTCATCAACTACAGCTTTAAATGTTTCATTTAAATGAGTTGGTAAATTTTTAGCAAAATGAATAATAACGTTATTTTCTTTTTTGGTATCAACTATATAAACCACATCGCCGTGGGTAGATTCTAAATAACCCTTATCGCCTACTTGACCGCCTCCTTCTGCATAAAATGGTGTTAAATTAAATACCAATTGATACATATCACCATCTTTTTTTGAAGTTACTTTTCTGTATCTAGTTATTTTTACGTGGGTTTCTAAAGTATCATATCCAATAAATTCTTGTTCTGCATCATCAGATAAAACGACCCAATCATCGGTACTTATTTCGCTTGCTGCTCTTGATCGGTTTTTTTGCTTTTGAAGTTGGATATTAAATTCTTCAGTATTGAGTTTTAATCCCTTTTCAGAAAGTATTAAAGCTGTTAAATCTATTGGAAAACCGTAGGTATCGTAGAGTTCAAAGGCTTTATCTCCTGAAACGATATTGTTTTTTGTTTCTTCAACTACTCTATTCAATAAAATTAATCCTTGCTCTAATGTTCTTAAAAACGATTGTTCTTCTTCTCTTATAACGTTTTCAATAAGTTGTTTTTGAGCTTTTAATTCTGGAAATGCTGTTCCCATAGTTTTAGTTAAAACTTCTACCAAACGATAAATAAAAGGCTCTTTTTGATTTAAAAACGTAAAACTATATCTAACAGCTCGTCTTAATATTCTTCTTATAACATATCCTGCACCTGTATTACTTGGCAATTGCCCATCTGCAATAGAAAAAGCTACAGCACGAACGTGGTCTGAAATAACCCTAATAGCAATATCGTCTTTTTTATTTTTACCATAATCTTTGCTAGTAATGGTTTCAATTTCTCTAATTATAGGAGTAAAAACATCTGTGTCATAATTAGACTGCACGCCTTGTAAAACCATACACAAACGCTCAAAACCCATTCCTGTATCAATCTGTTTATTGGGTAAATTTTCAAGTGAACTGTCTGCTTTTCTATTGAATTGCATAAACACCAAATTCCAG
>JALRJA010000357.1 GCA_023255235.1 Flaviramulus sp. | reverse complement strand
ACTCAAGCTTTACTAGATGCTCTTACAATAATCACTAGAAAAAAAAAGATAGAAGGTCTTAGGATTGCTATTTGTGGTGACATAGTTCACTCAAGGGTAGCAAGATCAAATATTTGGGTAATTGTAGGATTACTACTAGGCATTTCTGTTTTTAAAGCTATTGCCATGACCACCACTTTTGGAGCAGGTGGCGTAGGTGGTGTTTTTATCCCAACACTTGTAATGGGAAGCACTTTAGGAAACGCCTTTGCTAAAATAATAAATAATATAGGCTTTGATTGGCATGTTTCCGAATCTAATTTTACGCTCATTGGCATGACAGGTTTAATGGCGGGCGTTTTACACGCACCTTTAACCGCTATTTTCTTAATTGCAGAAATAACCGGTGGTTACGAGTTATTTGTTCCTCTAATGATAGTTTCTGCAACATCATTTGCTATAACAAAGTATTATATATCACATTCTATTTACACCCTTAAACTAGCCGAAAGAGGCGAATTAATAACACACGACAAAGACCAAAATGTACTCATGGTTTTAGATATAGATAAGGTTATAGAAACCAATTTCATTATACTCAATCCCAACATGAAACTACGTCATATTTTAAAAAATGCCGTTGCAAAATCCTCCAGAAACCATTTTCCAGTTGTAGATGATAAACACAAGTTTTTAGGCGTTATAAGATTAGATGATATAAGACACATTATGTTTGATACAGACCTCTATGATAAAGTAGATGCTGCTAGCCTAATGCACGCAGATGCCGATATTATAGACTACAACAATGACTCTATGAACGATATTATGAACAAGTTTAAAACTAGTGGGGCGTGGAATTTACCCGTTACCAAAAACGGCAAATACTACGGCTATATTTCAAAATCAAAACTATTAACAGCATACAGACAACAATTAATAAACTTTACAAAATAGCCCTATTTTAAAATGAAATTAATAAAAATTATTACAGCTATCCTTTTTATAAGCTCATTAACAAGCATAATAATAGGCTATTTCACAACATTACAATACTCACAAAAACTCATTGGTTTTGGTGTTTTAGTACTATTTTTAGTTGTTTTCCCACTATTTTCTTACTATCGTTGGAAAGATAAAAACGTTAAAGATTACATGCTCAGTAAAGAGAATTTAGACAGCATGCGACAATACCAAAACCCAAAAAAACAATAAATATAAGGGCGTTACCACAAGGGTCGCGCTTTTCGCGTTACATGGTAACTTGCTTCAATCGCTAACGCAAACGGTGTTATAACCAAATAATACCATATTAATTCAAATGGCGTTTTTCAATAAAAAAACGCTTTAAAAGTGCCTGAGCTTCTGCTTCTAAAACACCACCTAATATAGTTGTTTTAGGATGTAATTTAGTTTTCATATTAATACACCCACGTTCTTCATCTCTAGCACCATAAACAATAGAAGAAATCTGACTCCAATACAAAGCACCAGCACACATTTGGCAAGGTTCAAGCGTTACATAAAGCGTGCAATTTTGAAGATATTTACCTCCTAAAAAGTTGGCAGCAGCAGTAATAGCCTGCATCTCGGCATGAGCTGTAACATCATTAAGCATTTCGGTTAAATTATGCCCTCTTGCAATTATTTTATTATCAATAACAATAACAGCTCCAACAGGAACTTCTCCTTTATCAAAAGCTATTTCTGCCTCTTGCAGGGCTTTCTTCATAAAATATATATCATCAAATGCTTGTATCATAATAGCAAAAATACAAATTCATTCTCGTACTTTTGCTTGGTGCAAAATACAATTTTAAATACCATAAACTCTCCTAAAGACCTTC
>JALRJA010000300.1 GCA_023255235.1 Flaviramulus sp. | reverse complement strand
GTATTTGCATACAGTTTTTATGCGTGGGTTTTTATCACCCTGCTGCCACCCTATTTTGGGTTTGAAGGTGCAATAGTTTCTATTTCAATAGCTACGATTGCTGAAAGTGTCGCTATATATTTAGGTATTCCGTTTGTAATGGGCATTTTGAGCCGGCTCATTTTGGTCAAACTAAAAGGTGAAGCATGGTACACAAAAACATTTATTCCAACAATTTCACCAATTACCTTATTGGCACTGTTATTTACCATTGTGCTGATGTTTTCGCTTAAAGGAGAATGGATTGTAGAAATCCCCATGGACGTTCTTAAAATTGCCGTTCCTTTGCTCCTTTATTTTGCAATTATGTTTGTCATAGGATTCTTTGTTACCAAAGCATCAGGAGCAACCTACGACAAAACAACTTCGGTTGCTTTTACTGCTGCAGGCAACAATTTTGAACTGGCAATTGCTGTTGCCATTGCTGTTTTTGGGCTTAATTCAGGGCAAGCCTTTGCAGGCGTAATCGGTCCTTTGGTTGAAGTTCCCGCACTAATTGTATTGGTTCGGGTTTCCTTCTGGTTGCGAAAAAAATATTACTAAAATGTTAACGTAACACCAGCCAAAAAGTTGGTTGTTGCTTGTGGGTAATATCCTGTAAAATAACCAGTTGTAATTCCTGAAACACTGCTAGCATCGGTATAATCAAAAGACCCAAAATAGCCGTTTGAAACATAGTTTTTGTTAAAAATATTATTTACTAAGCCAGATACTGTTATGGTTTTAAAAATTTGTTTGGGTTTTATTTCATAAGTAATATTAAAATCATTTATAAAGTAACTACTTAGCTTAGAGTCTTCATTATCAATATTACCCATATACTGCTCGCCAACATATTTACTTAACAACGACACTTGCAAATTGTGTGTAGGGTAAACCGTTAAAACATTTCCTATAACCAATTCTGGAGAAAAAGAAATATTGGTGTTTCCTAAATTAACTAGCTCACCGTTTATTGATGTGTTGAAATTTTTGTTTTTGTTACTACTTAGGGCAATATTTGTAGATGTTTTAAATTTTGAACTAAAATTAATATTGGCATCAACCTCTAAACCCAGCCTATAACTTTTACCACTTGTGGCTCTAATAGGACTTCCAACATCGTCTAACTCACCAGTTAACACCAATTGGTTTTGATAAAACATATAATACAAATTGGTGTTTATAGCCATGTTATTTTTATTAAAACGCCAGCCTAATTCTATATCGTTAAGCGTTTCATTTGTTGTTACACCCGCTTTAAAATCATCGCGATTGGGTTCTCTATTAGCTCTAGCGAAAGAGGTGTAAAAACTGTTAAAACCTGAACTTTTGTAAGTGATTCCTATTTTGGGGTTAAAAAAACTAAAGTTGGCATCGGTTAAAAAATTAACCAAATTTGAGTTAACACCCGTTGTTTTATAACTAACAAAACGCCCTTGTAAATCTAAAAAACCAATAACTTTTTTGGCAATTTTAAATGTGGTTTTTGAAAATATGCTGAAATCATTTTTACTCGCATCACCATCATAATAGCGATCTCTAATATTTGTATTTGCAGCTAAATTACTAGCCCAAATAACTTCTCCAAAATGACTAGCATCATAAGTACTATATGAGATTCCAGAGATAATTTCAAAAGCGTTTTTTTGGTATGTTAGGTTGGCATTTAACACATAAAAATTATTGTCTAACCACCTGCGAACAATAACATCTGAACCCTCTTGTATTAAATTGGCAAAATCTAAAGCAGATTCCTCTGGTTTGTATTGCTCAAAAAATCCTTTTCCTTTGGTATAGTTTAATCCTATATTACTTGACCAATTTGTAGTAAGTTGTTCATTCCAATGAAATTGATAATGGTCTTGCCAATAATTATCGGTTTCATTTTCATAAGTATATGGGTTTTGACGGCGGTTGTCTTGTAATTCTTGAGCCGTTAAACCAAACCACGATTGGTAGGTTTGTTCTTTATTACCAAATGTTAATGCTTTTATTAAGGTATTTTCATCTTTATAAACACCTTGAATAAAATACGATTTCAAATCTGTAAATGCTCTATCTACATACCCGTCGGAATATATTTTTGAAAAACGCCCTGAAAAT
>JALRJA010000283.1 GCA_023255235.1 Flaviramulus sp. | reverse complement strand
GACTCTTGGTTTATAAAAGTAACCGATGTTAAAGACAGAATGGTTGAACTCAACCAAACTATAAACTGGAAACCAAAAGCAACAGGAACAGGTCGTTTTGGTAACTGGTTAGCCAATGCAAACGACTGGAATTTATCGCGTTCTCGTTATTGGGGAATTCCATTACCTATTTGGAGAACCGAAGACGGAAAAGAAGAAATTTGTATAGGCTCGGTTGAAGAATTAAAAAATGAGATGGCAAAAGCGGTTTCGGCAGGTGTGCTTGCTAACGATATTTTTGAAACTTTTGAAGTAGGAAATAATTCAGAAGAAAACTATGCCAAAATAGATTTACATAAAAATATAGTTGATGCTATTGTATTAGTTTCTCAATCGGGTAAAAAAATGTTTCGTGAAAGCGACTTGATTGACGTTTGGTTTGATTCTGGTTCTATGCCCTATGCACAATGGCATTACCCTTTTGAAAATAAAGAAAAAATAGATAATCAAGAATCATTCCCTGCCAATTTTATTGCCGAAGGTGTTGACCAAACACGCGGTTGGTTTTATACATTACACGCTATTGGCACTATGGTTTTTGATTCGGTTGCCTATAAAAATGTCGTGTCTAATGGATTGGTTTTAGACAAAAACGGACAAAAAATGTCTAAACGTTTAGGAAACGCCGTTGACCCCTTTGAAACCCTGAGCAACTATGGTGCAGATGCCACACGCTGGTATATGATTTCTAACGCAAACCCATGGGATAATTTAAAATTTGATATTGAAGGTATTGAAGAAGTTAAACGTAAGTTTTTTGGAACACTTTATAATACCTACTCCTTTTTTAGTTTATACAGTAATTTAGATAATTTTAGTTATGCCGAAGCAAACATACCTATAACAAAAAGACCTGAGCTAGACCGCTGGATTCTTTCTGAATTACATACATTAATAAAAAAAGTAGATGATTTTTATGCAGATTACGAGCCCACAAAAGCAGCTCGTGCTATTTCAGATTTCACACAAGATTATTTAAGCAACTGGTTTGTAAGGCTAAGCAGAAGACGTTTTTGGAAAGGCGATTATCAAGAAGATAAAATATCGGCTTATCAAACACTTTATACTTGTATGGTAACTATTGCCAAATTGGGAGCACCTATTGCACCGTTTTACATGGATAAACTATATTTAGATTTAAATTATGTAACTCAAAAAGAACGTTTTGAAAGTGTGCATTTATCAGATTTCCCAGTGTTTGATGAAACCTTTATAGATAAACCTTTAGAGCGTAAAATGGAAAATGCACAAACAATAGCCTCTTTAGTATTATCGTTACGTGCCAAAGAAAAAATAAAAGTGCGTCAACCGCTACAAAAAATCATGATACCCGTTAATAGTCTTCAACAAAAAGAAGAAATTTTGGCTGTTGCCGATTTAATAAAACACGAGGTAAATGTAAAAGAAATAGACCTTTTAGACGATGCTTCAGATATTTTAGTAAAACAAATAAAACCCAACTTTAAAGTATTAGGACCTAGATTTGGTAAAGAAATGAAAGCTATTGCCAATGTAATAAATAGCTTTTCAACAGAAGATATTAACAAAATAGAACAAAAAGGCAATTTAGAGGTTGTTATTAATGGAAAAAATATTATTTTAGAACGCACAGATGTAGAGATTACATCGCAAGATATAGAAGGATGGTTAGTTGCAAATGAAGGTACTTTAACAGTGGCTTTAGATATAACCATTACAGATGATTTACAAAAAGAAGGAATAGCTAGGGAATTAATTAATCGCATTCAAAATTTACGTAAAGATTCAGGATTTGAAGTAACAGACAGAATTGATGTAACCCTTCAAAAAGACAAGCATATTGTAAAGGCTATTGAAGCCAATATGGCTTACATAAAATCGGAAACATTAACAACCCAATTAGAGGTTACAGATAAATTAGACAAAGGAATAGAAATTGTTTTTGATGATGTAAACACCAAACTATTTATTAAAAAACATTAAGATTATGAGCTTAGATGCAAATGTTAAATACTCAGACAAAGAGTTAGCAGAGTTTAAAGAACTCATTCAGGAAAAAATTAAGAAAGCACAACACGATTTGGAGCTTATTAAAAGTGCCTATATGAACGACCATAACAATGGTACAGACGATACATCGCCTACCTTTAAAGCTTTTGATGAAGGAAGCGAAGTAATGAGTAAAGAGTCCAATTCGGCATTGGCTATACGTCAAGAAAAATTTATTCGCGACTTAAAAAATGCCCTCATTAGAATTGAAAATAAAACCTATGGCGTTTGTAGAGTTACAGGTAAACTAATTAATAAAGAGCGTTTAAAATTAGTGCCTCATGCAACCCTAAGTATTGAAGCAAAAAACATGCAATAATAACGGTAAACTAGATAATTGAAACGTCTCGTTTTAAATCGAGGCGTTTTTATTTTAAGTAGGTTTACATAAAGTGTTTAAAGCGTAATTTAAATAAATGTCATTAAAGAAATCCATAATTCTTATAACTATTATTTTACTTATAGATCAAATTAGTAAAATATATATAAAAACCCATTTTTCACTTTATGAAAGTGTTACTGTTTTTAGCTGGTTTAAAATATATTTTATTGAAAATGATGGTATGGCTTGGGGTACAAAAATTAGCGATTTTTTACCTTTTATGTCCGATAGAACCGCTAAAATAGCACTAACCTTATTTAGAGTTGTAGCTATTTTTGGAATAGGATATTGGCTTTATGACGCCACAAAAAAACAAAGTTCTAAAATATTAATACTGGCAATAGCTTTAATATTTGCAGGTGCTTTGGGTAATATTATAGATTCTGTTTTTTACGGTGTTTTATTTAACGATAGCACCAACCAAGTGGCAACTTTTTTACCCCAAACAGGTGGTTATGATTCACTTTTACACGGTAGAGTTGTAGATATGCTATACTTTCCTTTGTTTGAAATAGACCTACCAACATGGTTTCCTTTTTATGGTGGTAAACGCTTTAACTTTTTTGAGCCTGTTTTTAATATTGCCGATATGGCTATAAGCACTGGCTTTATTATGCTTATTGTATTTAATAAGAAGGCTTTTTCAAAAAATAAAACGAACACAAATCAAAATTTAGAAGAATAAGTATTTTCTACTTTTATAGAATTCCATATATTTAGTGTTTAAAATACCCACTTAAACCCTAATTAATGAAAGTTAAATACCTACTTGTAATTTGCTCTTTATTTATTTGCAACATAATCGCTTCCCAAAATACTTTCGACATTATTTTTCCTGGGAATGATAGAGACCAAAAATGCCAACAATGTTTTCAAATATTCAACCAAAAGCCAAAAGAAGTACAGTTTTCAATAAAGCGAGAAAAAGACAATTTATATTTTCAAGTAAACGATAAAAATTGGTTTAATCAATTATTCAAAAATGAAGGTGATGGAATTGCCGTAGATATTGTACTAAAAGATAGATATAAATGTGATTACGAATCGGTCGAAAATACCCAAATAAGGGGTTTGTTGCAAAAACCTGTTTACTCGCAAAAACTAAAAAGCGGTTTAAAACCTAGAGATAATAATTATTTTAGAGTTCATGTTGGTAGAATCCCTGAAGCCTTTTTAAACGACGAATTAGAGTATAACATTTTGTTTTTAAGCAACAAAAATTTATGTAATTACTACACCATTTACAATCTGGAATCTTATCCATGGGATTTGTTGGACATGGGCATGTATCTTGATTCTTTAACCTATGATGCAAAAGAAATAAAGGCAACCGCTAAAGAAGGGTATATTCTAAAAAACAAAACATTAAAGTTTAAAATTCCTTTTGAAAAAAATAAATCTGAATATTCACCAATTCATCTTCTGGAAGATCAGGATAACGTTTTGTGACCATTGAATTGATATCATATTGTTTCTGTTCACCCGCTTTTGGCAAATAT
>JALRJA010000233.1 GCA_023255235.1 Flaviramulus sp. | reverse complement strand
ATAATACTTTCTACAGTAGGTTCATCAAAACCAGTGGTTAAAATACTTACCGAAGTTAAAATAGCATCAGGCGTTTTTTTAAACCATTTTAATATTAACGCACGCTCTTTTTTTGTATTGGTATTATCTAAATGAGCAATTGGGTAACCAGCTCTTCTAAAAGTATCATAAACATGTAGTGAGGTGTTAATACCGTTATTAAAAATCAAAGTTTTTTTTCCTTTTGAGCGTTCTTCATAGGCTTGTAACAACTTAGTAAGCATATTGTTGTCTGTATATAAATCTTCAGAAGACTTAACAGTATAATCACCATTTGCTCCTACTACTAACGAGGTTAAACCAACGTTATAGGTAAACATTTCAGCACGAGCTAAAAATCCGTTTTCAATAAGAGATTCAATACTCTCCCCTACAATTAACTCATCATAATTATCAGTCATAGGCAACTCTATACTAGAGCTAAGAGGTGTTGCTGTAACGCCTAATATAAACGATTTACTAAAAAACTTAAATAGCTTTGTAAATGAGTTGTAGTGTGCCTCATCAATAATTACTAAACCAATGTCTGAAATGTCAAGTTTATCATCATTTAAACGATTATTTAAGGTTTCAACCATAGCAACAAAACAACTGTAATTTGCCTGGTCTCTTAAGTCTGCCTTACTATCAATTACTTTATTAACAACAGCAAATTCGGTAAGCATATTTGAAGTTTGCTTACATAGTTCTATTCTATGGGTCATTACCAATACCTTTTTCTGGTGGTGTTTTAGGTATTGCCTAACTATTTCAGAAAAAATAACGGTTTTACCGCCTCCTGTTGGTAATTGATATAGTAAATGATAATCATCAGGCGATTCTTCAAAAGCCCTAAAAATTTTGTTTATAGCTCCTTTTTGATAACTGTATAAGTTTTTACCTGTTTTTCTTTCTTCTAATTCTATCTTAGAAATGGACATACTTGAATTTTGCTAACGTGCAAAAATAACATCTTTAAGAGGTTTATCTGGCATATTTCTTATAAAAAATATTAAAAAACGTAAAAACAACATTCTTTCCAATGTGTTTTTTTTAATTATATTGTAACAAATTTATAATATTAGCTTCTAATATATCATATTGCTTAAAAACTCTAAACACCTATATTAAATGAAAACAATAATTTTAAAATTAAGTAGTTTATTATTCCTATTTATAGGAATGACAACCCAAATTAATGCTCAAGATATTGTTGGTTCTTGGGAAGGAAAACTCTCTATACAAGGCACCGAAGTGCCTTTAGTTTTTAACATTAAAAACGAATCAGATGAATACACATCTACTATGGACAGCCCTTCACAAGGTGCAACAGATATTCCTATGGATGAAACAAGTTTTGCAGATGGCATGCTAACTATCAAGTTTAACCAAGCAGGAATCAAGTTTGTTGGTACACCAAAAGATAATAGTATATCTGGTACTTTTTATCAAGGTGGCATGGAGTTTCCATTATCATTAACAAAAACAGAAAAAACACTTCCAGGTAATACCGCACTA
>JALRJA010000203.1 GCA_023255235.1 Flaviramulus sp. | reverse complement strand
ACATTGGTTTTATTTTTCAATTTCATCAATTATTGCCAGAGTTTACTACTTTAGAAAACGTATGTTTGCCAGCTTTTATAAAAGGTACTAAAAAAGTTGAAGCCGAAAAAAGAGCTAAAGAACTGTTACATTTCTTAGGATTATCAAATCGTTATAATCATAAACCAAACGAGCTATCGGGTGGTGAGCAACAACGTGTAGCTGTAGCCAGAGCTCTTATTAACAACCCCGATTTAATTTTTGCCGACGAACCTTCAGGAAATCTTGATAGCGAATCTGCCGAAAATTTACACAATTTGTTTTTTCAATTACGTGATGAGTTCGGACAAACCTTTGTCATTGTTACACACAATGAAGAACTAGCCAATATGGCAGATAGAAAATTAACTATGGTTGATGGCAAAATAGTAAATTAATGTCATCTGCTTTTCAAAACCTAATCATTGCATCAAAAATTAAATAATTTACAGTTAAAAGACTTCCTTGACACTAAAGTAGAGCAATACAACACGATACAGTTTATTGAAACAGATCCTATACAAATTCCGCATACTTTTTCTTTAAAAGAAGATATAGAAATTGCCGGTTTTTTAACTGCAACCATTGCATGGGGAAATAGAAAAAGCATTATTAATAATGCGAAAAAACTCATGCAATTGCTTGATAATTCACCCTATGATTTTATTTTAAATCATCAAGAATCAGATTTAGAAAAACTACACCCTTTTGTACATAGAACATTTAACGGAAACGATTGTGTTCAGTTTATAAAATCACTTCAACATATTTATATAAATCATGGTGGTTTAGAAGCTGTTTTTACAAAATATGCTGAAAAAAATTCGTTACAAAAATCAATCTCAAAATTAAAATCTATTTTCTTTGAAATAAATCATTTACAACGCACTGAAAAACACCTAAGCGATCCTTTAAAAAACTCTGCGGCAAAGCGTATTAATATGTTTTTAAGATGGATGGTTAGACATGATTTTGCAGGAGTAGATTTTGGCATTTGGAAAAACCTTTCACCCGCTCAACTATCATGCCCTTTAGATGTACACTCAGGAAATGTAGCAAGACAATTAGGTTTATTAAACCGAAAACAAAATGATGCCAAAGCTTTATTAGAACTAGATAAAAGCTTAAGAATACTAGATAAAAAAGACCCTGTAAAATATGATTTTGCTTTATTTGGTTTAGGTGTTTTTGAAGGGTTTTAATCATTTCTTTTTTATATCTTTATATCTTTCAATCATAGTTTTATAAACCATGAAAAACCTTAACCCGTTTTAATAACCAAATGTTTACCTAACCTAAATAAATTGTAACCCATAAAATGAGCCATAACAAGACGTTGATACCAACTGAAATAAATTGGCGAATTACATCCAACCTATAAAAAACAATAAAATTTATACTGATGAAACTTACAACAACTTTCGTGCTTTCTATTTGTACAGTAATAATGGTTTTCTCTCAAAAAAGAAAAATTCCAACAGATACTATGGTTGTAACCAATCACACTACAACAATAAAAGGTGTTCCTATATCTTATACAGCAACAACAGGAACACAGCCCGTATGGAATGAAAAAGAAGAACCCATTGCTACCCTATTTTACACCTATTATGAACGTAATAATGTAAAAGATAAACCAAACAGACCTATAATAATATCATTTAATGGCGGTCCAGGTTCTGCTTCTGTTTGGATGCATGTAGCTTATACAGGACCAAAAGTTTTAAATATAGATGACGAAGGTTACCCATTGCAACCCTATGGAGTAAAAAACAACCCACACTCTATATTAGATGTTGCCGATATTGTATTTGTAAACCCTGTAAATACGGCATATTCAAGAATGATTGAAGATAAAGAAGGCAAATTACCTAAACGAGAAACCTTTTTTGGTATTAATGCAGATATTAGCTATTTAGCCGAATGGATTAATACGTTTATCACCAGAAAAAACAGATGGGAATCTCCAAAATATATTATTGGCGAAAGCTACGGAGGAACTCGCGTAATGGGTTTAGCAAACGAACTACAAAATAAACAATGGATGTATTTAAATGGCGTTATTTTAGTATCTCCGGCAGATTATAAATTATACAACACCTCACAACCTATTTATACATCATTAAACCTACCCTACTTTACTGCCGCAGCATGGTATCAAAAAGTATTACCAACAGAATTACAACAAAAAGATTTATTTGATATTTTACCTCAGGTTGAACACTATGCCATTAATACTTTAATGCCAGCTTTAGCAAAAGGTGGATTTATTTCAGATCATGAAAAAAATGAAGTTGCAAAAAAAATGGCTTACTATTCGGGTTTGTCTGAAAAATCTATTTTACAGCATAATTTAGACGTTCCAAACGCCTTCTTTTGGAAAGAATTATTACGCGATAAAACGGGGCATACTATAGGCAGATTAGATTCCAGATATTTAGGAATAGATAAAACAGAAGCAGGTAGTAGCCCAGACTTCAATGCCGAATTAACCTCATGGATGCACTCCTTTACACCTGCTATAAATTATTACATTAGAGAACACCTCAATTTTAAAACCGATATAAAATATGCTATGTTTGGTGATGTACACCCTTGGGATAGACGCAATGATAATACCCGCGAAGCCTTGCGTCAAGCCATGGCACAAAACCCGTACCTAAAAGTACTTATACAATCTGGCTATTTTGATGGTGCTACAACCTATTTTGGTGCTAAATACACTATGTGGCAAATTGACCCAAGTGGCAAAATGAAAGATCGTTTTACTTTTAAAGGATACCGTAGTGGCCACATGATGTACTTGAGAAACGACGATTTAAAATCTGCAAATGATGATATTAGAGAATTTATTAATAACTCGCTTTCTCATGGAAAGCCAGCAAAGTATATTAAAAATTAAACATATTATATTATAATTAACCCATTAAAACCCTCTGTTTTAATTTGACTTTCTGTAAACACATTGTATGCAATGGGTTTTGCTGTATTTAGTTTATAAACTATAACAAAATAGAACGCCATAACTCTTATCCAGTAAAAGAATTACTTAATTCTACACTTACTTGAAATTATCTATTTCTACCTGTAAGACAGCATGCCTAAAACTAATGCGAACCATTACACAAACACCCTTTTCTTAAAAAAAACACAACATTACCACTACATTCTATTCAAAACTATCATAACTAAATAAAAAATAGTTTTTAATTATATGGTTAAAACGCAAAAAAAACCGTTCTAATGCATGATAATTAATTACTTGTTAAATTAAATACTTGTATGCTTTTTGTATGGGTATTGATTTACAGTATTTTATAATACATGGTATAACTTTGGGAATAACTATAATTAAATATTACGAACATTAATTAAAAACTATTTATTATGAAAAAAATTACTTTTATTTTGTTACTATTTTTAACTTCAATAAGTTTCTCACAAAACTTAGTTACTAATGGCGATTTTCAATTAGGAACAGGTCCTAACCTTGGTGGTTGGTATGGTAATGCTTCTAATGCTGTTGATCTTGGAGGAGGCAACATAGTTAATCAAGCTGAAGTTACAGTAGCTGGTCCACCTTACAATGTAAATTTAAGCCAAGAGATTGTTTTAGATAACACTAAAACCTACAGGCTTACTTTTGATGCTTTTACAGATAATACAACTGGCACAAGAACTATGGTAGTTGGTCTTGGACAAACTGGCGCTCCGTGGGGAGCATTAACACAAACAACAACACTAACGAGTACATCACAAACATTTACATATCAATTTACCATAAATTATGGTGACGCTGTAACTGACCGCGTTATATTTGATATGGGTGCTGCTACTGGATTTGTTTTTATAGACAATGTTTCTGTTGAAGAAATTGTTAACACCTGTGCTAATGGCGTTCAAGATGGCGATGAAACTGGTATAGACTGTGGCGGTTCTTGTTCACCATGTCCAGTGCCACCTAATACGCCTGCACCAACACCTCCTGCTAGAGCAGCAGCCGATGTAGCAAACATTTATAGTGCTGCCTATGGAAATCAAACCATATCTGGAAGTAATTTTAACGTACCTTCAAATACATCTACATGGTCTGAAGAAAGCGTATCGGGTGATAGTTATTGGGCTATATCTAATAGTGGAAATGATTTTGTTGGGTTTAATTTTGGAGCTAATGTTGATGCTTCACAAATGACCCATTTTCATATGGACTATTGGACTACAGGTACTCCCACAGGTGGCGTTATAAATATTAAAATGTCTCAACACGATGCTGGGTTTTCATCAGGTGAAACAGATGCGGCAATCTATCTCATTAACCCTCCTGGTGCAGATGGTCAATGGAATTCTGTTGATGTAGAAATTACTGCATTCAATGTTGGCGTTACTAATCAGGGGTTAACTACCCGTGACTTTTTAAGCCAGATGGTAATTACTGCCAGTGGTGCAGCTGGAGCGTTTTTTGACAATATTTACTTTGATAATGTATATTTTCATAATAACACAGTTTTAGGTGTTGAAGAATTTAATAAAACATCTTTTGAGGCATACCCTAACCCTTCAAATGCCAGTTGGACAATTAAATCTAAAAACATTGCCATAACATCTGTTACTGTATTTGATGTTTTAGGTAAGCGTGTAGTGTCATTATCACCAAATAACACTAAAACGGTAATTGATGGTTCTAATTTAAAACCTGGACTTTATTTTGCTCAAATAAAAACCAATAATGGTAGCAGCAGTGTTAAATTGGTAAAACAATAAAACACTAGTTGCTCTATTAAGTTAATTATAAAAAAAAGGTGCTTTTAAAGCACCTTTTTTTTATAACCTATATTACCTGTTATTACCAAAATAGGGCATATAAAACGGTGAGTATTAATAATACTGCAAAAGAACCTATATTAAATAAAGGTGATGTTTTAAATAAAGCCTTTGTAATGGGTATGCCCTTGTTATCATCGGCTCCTTTGTGTTGTAGATAACTAACCGTAGCAATAACAGCCATTGTTAATAATAAGGTATAACCCATTTGGTCCATAAACGGAACATCTACAAATAATGAAGATGACGACCATCCTTTTGGAGCTACTTTAAAATACATAGCAATAGGAATAGAAGCTAAAGCACCAATAATGGCAGCTTTGTTTGTGGTTTTTTTCCAAAATAAACCTAATAAAAACACCGCTAAAATACCTGGACTTACAACACCTGTATATTCTTGAATAAATTGAAAAGCCTGATCTAAATTACCTAATAAAGGTGCCATAATACACGCAATTACTAAAGCAACAAAAGCAGACAATCTTCCGGTATTAACGGTAGCTTTATCACTAGCTGTTTTATTAATATATTGTTTGTAAATATCCATTGTAAATATGGTAGATGTTGAATTTAACATAGAAGCCAAACTAGATACAATAGCAGCAGCTAGAGCAGCAAAAGCAACGCCTTTAAGACCTGTTGGTAAAAATTGTAATAACCAAGGGTAGGCTTTATCTGCTTGTTCTAAAGATGGTAAGTTTTCTTGAGC
>JALRJA010000158.1 GCA_023255235.1 Flaviramulus sp. | reverse complement strand
GGTCTGTTTTGGAGGTACAGAAAGCTATACAATTACGGCAACTGGTGGAAAGCCACCTTATCAGGGTACAGGCACTTATACTTGGGCAGCTGGTATACATACGGTAAAAATAACAGATGCTAATGGCTGTAAGACTGATGTTGTGGTAGAGGTAACAGAACCAGCACAACTAACCGTGGCATCCACAATTGTTAGCCCTATATTATGTCATGGAGGGCAAGCCACAATAAAACTTGAAGCATCTGGAGGGACTCCACCTTATTTAGGAGATGGTATTTTTAATGCAGCTGCAGGGACCTTTGTCTATAAGGTAACCGATGCTAATGGTTGTAGTTATACTGACGATATACAAATTACAGAGCCAGATGTTTTAAGCTATTCAATTATTAGTACTATGAATCCAACCTGTAATCCAGATAGAAGTTATAGTAATGGGTATATTTGTATAGCAGTTTTTGGAGGTACTAATCCAAGACCTTATGGTACTGGATGGGTACAGACTTTTGGTAATGAATGGTGTTTAGAAAATTTAAAAGCGGGTGATTATAGTATTGGTATAACTGACGATAACAATTGTGCTGCACCACCAAAAACTACGGTAACTCTTACAAGACCAATAGAATTAAGTGCTAATATAAAAACTTCAATTGATGTAGATTGTGATACTAAAACCATCACACAAACCAATATAGCTTTTGCAACAGGAGGTACACCGCCCTATGAGTTTACATGGTCTGGTGGCGATAACTGTAATCCTTTAAACTCACAATGTATGCAAGCAACTAAATCTGGTACTTACACGGTTTATGTGCATGATCAAGAAAGTTTAGCTACTGGTTGTAGTCCTGTAGAAGTAAAGATTAACATAGATTTACCTATAATTGGTGATGCGAAGTTTTCATATGAATCTGAAAACTATAATTATTGTAGTGTGTTAAGTATCGATGAACCAATTACTTTTAAAAATGAATCTACTGGTGATGTGGTGTCAATTACTTGGGACTTTGGAGATGGTTCTGCTAAAATTATGGATACAAATTCACCTATTCATGCCTATAATAAAATTGGAACTTATCAGGTGGATTTGATTGTTGAATATGCATATGGTTGCCGTGAAACCTATTCAGAAACCATTAATGTTACTAAAGGATATGATATCATCCTGCCAAATGCATTTACACCTAATGCTGATGGTATTAATGATACCATAAGGCCAGTATATACCTGTATGCAAAAAATTTCAATGTCAATTTATGATACATGGGGGGTTTTACTGTATCAAGAGACCTCTAGTGAAGCCTTGATGGGATGGAATGGCACCATAAAAGGCACCCCATTAGAAAATGGAAATTATATTATAGTAGTTAAAGCTACTACATTTAAAGGCAAGGAGATTGAATTAAATGGACCTGTAACTTTAATTAAATAGATTAAATGAAACCTTACATTATATACATAGCATTTATTATTTCCTTGAAAGGTGTTGCTCAAGACCCTGTTTTTACTCAGTTTTTTATGGTTCCAGAAACATTAAATTCAAGTTTTACAGGTGCTAAAAAAACAACACGTTCAGGTATTATTCATCACACACAATGGCCTGGATTAAATTTTAGCATTAATACCCAATTTGCATTTATTGATAATTGGTTTGAGGAGGTAAATAGTGGTTTTGGTATTAGCATATTAAACCATAAAGAAACCGCAACACGCTATAACTTTACACAAGCTAATTTTAATTATGTACATGAAATTGTTCTTGATAATGATTGGAGCTTTAGGCCAAGTATCGCATTTGGTGTGGGTGTAAAAGATTTTGGTTTTCAAAACTTACTGCTGGAAGATCAAATTAAAATTTACCAAGGTCTGATAAACCCAAATAGTATTGATCCTATAGATTTAAATGCCAATCGGGTATTTATAGATTTTGGCACTTCTTTTTTGGTTTATAATCAAAACTCATGGGTTGGTTTAACGCTTAGACATTTAAACAAGCCTAACATAGCTATGACAACCCAAGGAGAAGCACCGCTGGATATCTTTATTTCGCTTCACGCTTCCTTGTACATTCACTCAGGCTATAGAGAAGAGTCTAAAGTGTACGCTCTTTTTAACGTTATGAAACAAGGTGAATACAATAGAATGGATGTAGGAGGACGTGTTACTTACGACCGCTTTTCTTTTGGATTGTTGGCGGCTACAAACCCTATTAAAACGCATCCCAATAGTCAACTTCTTACGTCTTTAAACGCCTTTTTAGGCATGGAATGGGAGGGTTTTAAATTTGGATATTCTTATGACTTTAATACCACTAAAATTGGTAGAACGGGTGGTGTTTATGAAATATCAATATTTTATGACTTTGGTAATAAACGCAATTGTTTTGGATGTCCTGATTATTGATATTTTATAGATTAATGTTCTTTAACAATTCTTCGAATGACTTATTTAGTTTACAACTTTCTCTTAAAAATGCACTAATTCATTTTATATCACTATTAAAAAAACTGTTTTTATGAAGTATTTTTTTAATATGGATATTATATGTTTGTTAATAAATATAATTTGCCTAATGCAATTTTGAAATAAATCAAAAAAGACATTAGAATATCTAATGTCTTTTTTAAATTTGGCTCTTAACTTCCCTCTCACAAGAAGTACATAACAAATATATATTATACATTAATTTTTTTTTTAATTTTTCGTTTGGAAGCATATATATGTAGGTGTAATTTTTTTTAGTGTAGGTTAATGGTTTTTTTATTAGTAAATTTTATTTGTTTAAATGGTGCTAAAAATAAGTTTTTATTTATATTCATTAATGTGTGTTTTAGTTTATAAAACCTAAAAAGAACATTAGCAATACAAAAGAGGCTTTAGTTGTTTTTTTTTGGTATTAGAACAAGCCTCTAATAACTTATTTTTTTGCTCTTTATTGCTGTTTTTTTAATAAATGATTTGTTACAGTAATACAAAAAAAAGCTTGGAAAAGTGTGTGAACTATATTTTTAGGTTTTTTATAAATTTTATTAATGTATAGTAGTGAAACCGTAAGTGTATATATTACGCTTTTAGCTTTTTTACATAAGCTTTTTTTAAAAGAAAGTAAAATGAGTGTTAAATTCTTTGATTTTTTTAGATAATGTTTTTTTGTTATTTTTAATAGTAGTTCTCAGCAATATTTATATTGACATGTTTTTAGATATGTCTAAATTTTGTTTATTTTGTTATTTTTTTTTGGAAAGAGAATAATACAGTTTTATATCTAGATTTTTCAATTTATTTTAAATAAACTGTAATTCAGTTATTGTGTCAAGACCTTGACCTTGTTCTGTGTTCTGTAGCTATGGTTAATGATTATAAAAATAATACTTTGTATATTGATTAAATATTTTAAAATAAACAGTTAAATTATTTTATTTAATCTATAACTTATTTTATCAATTTATAAAATAAAAACAGACACTAGCTAATGTTAGTGCCTGTTTAAAATTGCTATTAATCTACTTGTTTTATAAACTTTCATCTAAAAGTAAGATATATGCTCTAAGAATATTTTTAATTTCGTTCAAAAGCAATTTAATGCTGTTATAAAGCATTCAAGCATAGTTAATTTTACATTAGGATTTAATTTACTTAAAGCAATTTTTTATTTAAATTAGCCGTCAATTATAAAGTTTTTTTGCTAAGATAAAGGCGTTAATTAACCCTAACGTTGTTAATTTAATCAATACAACAAATAATATTACACTTATCTTTAAACTTTAAAGCATCTAAAAAAAGATGTTTTTTATCAGCGTAAATTCAATTTTAACTTTTGGCTATATTTTCAATATGAGACATTTCAAAGTAAATGCTAGTGATATATTAATAACGTTTTCTTGTGGCTTCTGAGTATATGGTCATTATTAATAAATTAAAAAAAAGCTTTTCAATGTTTTAAAAACCATCCGCTTTTTAAAACATTAGTTTGCTACAAAGTGAAAGAAAACACAAAATGAATTTATAATTAATAAAAGTATTATCCTTAATGAAAACATTGTCAGAACCAAGCTATACGGCGACTAAAACTATATTGTTATACTTTTTAAAACTTCTTCAAAATGCTTTTTTTGTATTGCACATTCTATTAAATACTCTGACAACTCTTTAACAGAGGTATTTCTACAAAAGCCTACTTTAGCACAATAGTCAATTAAAAAACCTTTATAATAATCATTGGTTGAAAAATTATTAACTACTGTGAGATGTAAGTAATATAAAAAATACAAATTAGAATTAAAATTTGGTTTCACAAATTTTGGAAGAAAGTAAGGTGATTCAATGTTAGAAATATTAATACCGTAATTATTAGCATACGTTTTTAAAATCAATTTTTCCTTATCTAAAAAATTTTCGCTTGAAATGATCTTGTGATAGTGATACGCAAACAAAGCAACGTGTTTATTTATGTACATAAGTAATTTTTTTAATGAAACTCTTTACAAAGAATTTTAAAGTGAGAGTAAAATAATTATTTGTATCAATTATTATAAAGGTAACATATTTTATAGACAATAAGAGCCTTAAAAACTAGTTATGCAAAAAAAAGCAATTGTAGTTCATTTAAAACAAAATAAAAACATTTGTATCAAATATTGTATTTTTATAAAAAATATCTGATTTTTTCAAAAGTCTCAAACAACCTGATTAAACACGATAACGATAAACGATTAGTAAATCTACTTAAATGATTGTTTAATTTAAATAATCGATAAAAAATAAAGAATAGATGATAATTAAAATCCAAATAAAACGCTATATTTGTCACTTGCTTTTATAGTTTAATTTTTTTTCAAAATAAATTTACTATAGCAGTTTCTTAAAATTAGCACTTACAGAACTCTCATATAAGGTATAATTGTTGTAATAAACTAGAAATAAGTTTACTACAACATCAAATAACAACTAAGCCTTATTTTATGAATCAATTAACAAATGCTAATCCTAAATACATTGCTTTAAATACCCAAATGGGAATAAAAGTTAT
>JALRJA010000147.1 GCA_023255235.1 Flaviramulus sp. | reverse complement strand
TCAGAATTGATAAATAAATATAGTAATGATAACAAATTAAGAAAAATAATTGCAAAAAAGGGCAGGGACAAATATTTTAAATATTTCAATTCAACAATAATTGCTAATTATATAATTTGTAAATCATTTGGTATTAAATACAAAAACCCCATAAAACAGCTAAAGACATCTTAAAATTTATGCTTTTATGAAACTGCTTTTAGTTTTTTTAATGTGGTTTTAGTTAATTTATCTTCGGCGTAAGCTTTGGTAACGTTTAATTTTTTATCGTTTGAACTTGGCAATTCAAACATGGCATCGGTGAGTATTTCTTCACAAAGAGATCGCAATCCTCTAGCGCCTAGCTTATACTCTACTGCTTTATTTACTATAAAATCTAAAGCACCATCTGTGATATTAAAGTCAATGTCATCCATAGAAAACAACTTTTTGTATTGCTTTATGATGGCATTTTTGGGTTCGGTTAAAATAGCTCTTAAGGTATGGGCATCAAGAGGGTCCATGTGTGTTAGTACAGGGAGTCTTCCTATGATTTCAGGAATTAGTCCAAAATCTTTTAAATCTTTAGGTATTATGTATTGTAACAAATGGTTTTGGTCTACAACATTGTCTGATTTAGAAGCACTGTAACCAACGGCTTGCATGTTTAAGCGTTTAGAAATAATGCGTTCAATACCATCAAAAGCACCACCTGCAATAAATAAAATATTCTCGGTATTTACTTCAATAAATTTTTGGTCTGGGTGTTTTCTTCCGCCTTTAGGTGGTACATTAACAACCGTTCCTTCTAAGAGTTTTAATAAAGCTTGTTGTACACCTTCACCCGAAACATCGCGCGTAATAGAAGGGTTATCGCTTTTGCGGGCTATTTTATCAATCTCATCAATAAAAACAATACCTTTTTCAGCTTTTTCTAAATTATAATCTGCTGCTTGCAGCAATCTGGTTAAAATGCTTTCTACATCTTCACCTACATAGCCTGCTTCAGTTAAAACAGTTGCATCAACAATAGCTAAAGGAACGTTGAGCATTTTGGCAATTGTTTTGGCAATTAAGGTTTTACCTGTACCGGTTTGACCAACCATGATGATATTGCTTTTTTGAATTTCAACATCGTCTTTTGTTGGCGGTTGAAGCAGTCTTTTGTAATGATTATAAACTGCTACAGACATTACTTTTTTGGTTGTATTTTGCCCTATGATATAGGCATCAAGAAAGTCTTTAATTTGTTGTGGTTTTCTCAGTTTTAATTCTGCCGATAAATCACTTACATTATTTTGTTTTGATTCTTCAAGTATAATGCCGTGGGCTTGTTCAATACAACTATCGCAAATGTGAGCATCTAAGCCAGCTATTAATAAATTGGTTTCTGGTTTTTTTCTACCACAAAACGAACATTGCAACTCTTCTTTTGCCATTAATCTTAAGTTTTTTGGAAGTTAAAAATTATAAACCTCTCATTAACAATTGTTTAAAAATACTGATTTTTTTTTAATTACGTGTTAAAATTTCATCAATCATGCCATATTCTTTAGCTTTATCTGCTTTCATCCAGTAATCTCTGTCACTATCTTGGTAAACTTTTTCATAATCTTGCCCTGAGTGTTTACTAATAATTTTGTAGAGTTCTTCTTTTAAAATTAGTATTTCTCTGGCTGTTATTTCAATATCGCTAGCTTGCCCTTGAGCACCACCTAAGGGTTGGTGTATCATAACACGAGAATGAGTTAAGCCACTGCGTTTACCCTTTTCACCGGCACATAACAGAACAGCACCCATAGATGCTGCCATACCTGTACAAATAGTTGCTACATCTGGTTTTATAAATTGCATGGTATCATAAATTCCTAGACCTGCATAAACGCTTCCGCCTGGCGAGTTTATATAAATTTGAATGTCTTTGCTAGCGTCTGTACTTTCTAAAAATAGCAACTGGGCTTGAATAATGTTTGCCACTTGATCATTTATAGCAGTTCCTAGAAAAATGATTCTATCCATCATTAAACGTGAAAACACATCAAAAATGGCGATATTCATTTGTCTCTCTTCAATAATATTTGGTGTTAAATTTGTTGGATACATACTACTTATAATTTTATTGTAGTATGTACTACTAATACCTTGATCTTTTATCGCGAATTTTTCAAATTCTTTTGCGTAATCCATAGTTTTGTTTTGGTTTTTTAAATTAGCCTTATACTTTGTAATATAAGATTAGCTAACCTCTACTTTATTGTGATTTGCTTTTTTAATAAAAATGCACTTAAATTTTATAGATTTAAGTGCATAAATATAAACATTTATTCTTTATTTACTTGTTGCCGTAAACTTCTTTAACAAAGTTTTCATAAGTTAATTCTTTTACTTTTAAATTAGCTTTTTCTTTGTAAAGTGTTAGTAATTTTTGACTTATTAATTGTTCTGATATTCTACGAGCTTCTTCTTTATTTGATAATACTCGTGCAGCAATATCATCTAATTCTTTATCTGACGGATTCATTTGACCAAATTGAGCCATTTGAGATTTAATCATATCTCTAGCATGGTTTTTAATATCTTCTATGGTTACTTGAATGTTATGGTCTTGAATTAATTTACTTTCAATTAATTGGTAACGCAAACTCTTTTCAGATTTTTCATATTCTTCTTTTGCTTGGTCTGCATCCATTTCTTTCTCACCTGCTGTTTGCATCCATTTTGTTAAAAACGCTGCTGGCAAATCAAATTTTGTATTTTCAACTAAATATTCTGTAACGTCATTTAATAGTTTTTGATCTGCTTGCTGTGTAAATTGCTTTTCAGAATCGTCTTTAATTTTGTCCTTTAGTTGGGTAACAGAGCTTACGGTTCCTTTTCCAAAAAGTTTATCAAATAATTCTTGATCTAAATCGGCTAATTCGCGTGTGTTAATCTCTTTAATAGTAAAATTAACTTGAATATTTAAACCATGAACATCATCATGTCCCAACTTTAAGGCATGTATTAATTCATGCTCGTCTTCGTAAAGTCCTTTGGTTTTTAATGTAATGACATCGCCAACTTTAGCACCAATAAATTGCTTTTGTGTGGTTTTACCTTTAAACTTATCTAAGGTAATGGTTACGGTATTATCTATTTCTTTTTCTTGGTTGGTATAAGCTCCTGTTATCTCACTTTCTTTTTCAATCACCTTTTGAGAGACTAATTTTCCGTATTGTTTTTGAATTCGCAATACTTGCTCATCTATCATTTTTTTGTCTGCTACAATATTGTACTGCGTGATTGCTTTTTTACTTTTTAGTTCTACGTTAAATTCTGGTGCTAAACCCAACTCAAATTCAAAAGAAAAGCCATCGGCATCCCAATTTATTTGATCTTGTGGCTTTGGTAGAGGTTGCCCTAATACATCTAACTTTTCTTCTGTTAAATATTTATTTAAGGCATCTTGTAAAAGTTTATTCACCTCATCTACCAATACCGCTTTTCCATATTGTTTTTTTACCATACCCATAGGTACATGGCCTTTTCTAAAACCTGGTATATTTGCTGTTTTACGATAATCTGATAAAATTTTCTCTACTTTATCACTATAATCTTCTTTTACAATATCTACTTTTACTACAGCATTTAATGCAT
>JALRJA010000142.1 GCA_023255235.1 Flaviramulus sp. | reverse complement strand
TACTTTTCAACAGGTAATTGTCAATATCTTTTAAAACACCTAACAACTCCCCTATTGTATTTAAATAAACAAATCCTTTTAGAATTTTATAATTATTAAGCCTTTTTAAGATGTAATTACGTATTTTTTAGTTAGTTGGATGTTTTCAAGTAAAAAGAATTATTTTCTTTTTTGATGCTACTAATTCAAACTATGGGAATTTGTAACTATTGTATTTTTCTATTTGTTTATGCCTTGTAATGTTAAATAACGTTGGTATTCTTTAGCATTGTTATTATGTTGTGCAAGGGTTTTAGCAAATTTATGATACCCAAAACGATTGGCATCAGCAGCAAAATAAAGGTAGTTGTGTTTTTCATAATTTAATACCGCTTCAATAGCCGAAATATCTGGCATGGCTATAAGACCCGGTGGCAACCCTAAATATTTGTAGGTGTTATATGGCGAATCTATTGCTTTATGAACGTTTAAAACACGTTTGATTATAGTATTTTTATATTGAGGTAGTTGGTAAGCGGCAAATTTTAAAGTTGGATCTGCTTGAAGTGGCATACCTATTTTCATTCTGTTAATGTAAACACCCGCTATTCTAGGTTGCTCTGTTGCTTGTTTTGATTCTTCATAAACTATAGATGCTAAAGCCATTACTTGATTTTGTGATAAACCCAAATTATTTGCCTTTTGTTTTCTTGTATCTGTCCAGAAACGATTGTATTCTTTAAGCATTCTGTTTCTAAAAGTGTCTGCCGATGTATTCCAAAAAAATTCATAACTGTTTGGTAAATACATTCCTAAAGCAGTTGCTTGGTTAAACCCATTAGTGTTTAAAAAGCTAGTATTGTTCATTGCTTTTAAAAGAGATAAACTATCTGCTTCTATTTGATTTGCCACACGACCAGCTAATTTTTCAAGGGTTTCTTGATTGTTAAAAGACAATTTTATGGGTAAGTTGTTGCTTCTAATTGAGTTAATAATATCATTATTTGTCATTGCTTTTTTAATAGCAAATTTTCCAGCTTTAATATTGCTTTTATACTTTTTACGTTCGGCGAGCTTATCAAAAGAATTAATATTATCTAATAAAGGTTCTAACTGCCTTCTAACTTCTTGATATGTTGCGTTAGTTGGTATATAAATATAGGCTATGTCATTATTAAAAGCGGTGTTGGGTTTAAGCATGGCATTGTAAACAAAATTGGCAAAAAAAGCAGCAACTACCAATCCGATTAAAACTATTGCTAAAAGAATTTTTTTGATATACATGCGTTTTTATACTTAGTTATTATTCAACTATATAAACCATTTCATCAACTTGTGATGCTCTAAAATACCCATACGGATAATTTAACGGATTTGTTTGATTTATACAATTACCTCTTACCGAAGTAGGTTGTGGCTCAAAAGGACCACCACCTTCTTGACTGTTTTGTTGCAATAAAATAAACATATAATTATAAAACTGCCTTGAGATACCGTAGTTACGAATAATAAGTTCATCTCCTGTATCTAATTCTTCTTCGGTATAAAAACCAAAAATTTGATTTCCGTTTGAAAATTCATCTTTATAAACTTCTAAAGTAGGAATAAGCGGAATATCACTTATAAACTCAAAAAAATAATAATTTTCTTCATCGGCAGGATCTGTATAAAATGCTTTAATTTCGGTTTCATTTCCGCTAAAACCGCCATTTTTATTTTGTTCAACATGGTCAATACTTACTACAGATTTTAAAACTTCTGATGCTGTATAAGTTTCACCTTGATACACAATAGTTAAGGTATATGTTTCATTTATAACAGGAACAAAATTAGTGTTTTTATAAATACCCGTTGCAGCTTCTTCTACAAAATTATAGCTGTTATTATTAGAATCTGAAACTGAAACTTGTGCACCATTTGCTGGCGGAATTTCATTCTCAAAATAGGGTGCTGTAAGCGATAATGTAATTTGTTGCTCATTACCCAAAGTGCCTTTAAACCAATTTATAGAAGCTTCTATAACCAATCGGGGGTTTTCTGTTGGCAATGTTACATCTATTACATCTTCACAACTGTAAGTAAAACTAATTATAAATAGAAGGAATATCTTTTTCATAACTAAAATTTAAAGTTATAAGAGATGGATGGAATAATTCCAAAAATGGATAGCCTTATTGCCTCATTACTTTTGGTATTTCTATTTTCTCTAAAGTTAATTGATGCGGCATTTTTTCTATTATAAATATTATATACACTAAAAACCCAAGAGCTTTGTAATCCTTTATTTTTGGTAGGTTTGGGTGTGTAGTTTAATGAAACATCGAGCCTGTTATAGGTTGGTAGCCTATTGGCGTTTCTGTTACTAAAACTAGGAATACTAATTCCGTTATATACATACTGACCATTTGGAAAGGTTGTAGGTTGCCCAGTTTGAAAAATGAAATTGGTGTTAATTTCCCATTTTGTGTTCCAATTATAACTACCAGTAAAGGAAACATCGTGGGTTTTATCATAAGGTGTATTATACCAATTACCATTGTTTATACCTGTTTCTGTGGCTGTTCTACCTTTGGTTTGTTGTTCAGATTTTGACAACGTATAAGCCAACCACCCTTTAAACTTTCCTTCGGTTTTTCTTAGTAGGATTTCTAAACCATATGCTCTTGCATTTCCATTTAAAATAGCTTGTTCAATAGCATTGTTGGCAATTAAATCGGCACCATCTATATAATCAATTCTGTTTTTTATGGTTTTATAAAAACTTTCTACTTCTAATGAAAACGTATTGTTTTCAAAATTTTTGAAATAACCCATTGCAAACTGATGCAGTATTTGGGGTTTTATGTATTTTCCGCTAGGTGTCCAAACATCAAGTGGTGTTGGAGAGCTAGTGTTTGAAAGTAAGTGAAGATATTGGCTCATTTTGTTATAGCTAACTTTTATTGAGCTTGTTTCTTTTAACTGATAGGATGCAGAAACTCTAGGTTCAAAATTAAAAAAGCGTTTAATAACGTCACTTCTTTTATATTGTTTGGTATTTATGGGTTGGGCTTTTTCATAAATTTTAAGGTCATTATTAAATACAACGGCTTGATTATTTTCATATAAATTAAGGGCATCTTGTCCTAATCTAGAAAATGTGCTTAACCGAAAACCATAAGAAAGAGCTAATTTATTTGATATGTCGTGCTCATTATCTATGTAAATAGCATTTTCAAAAGCATATTTGTTTGTAAGCTTAAAAGGGTTAATGCCTGAAGTTTCAACCGTTGGATTTATTTCTCCTGGATTAAACTTGTAATAGATGCTATTTAAACCGTATTGTAATTTGATTCTATTGCTGATATAATGTTTTAAATCATATTTTAAATTAAAATTTTGAATACCAGAAACCCAGTCAAATTCAACAAAGTTTAGTTTTAAACCATAATAATAATCTGAATAAATTAATGATAAATTTGAAAATAGTTTATCAGAAAACAAATGATTCCATCTAAAATTTAATAGCGAATTACCATAGGTGTTTTCAAAGCTATCTTGAATTCTAAAAACATCACGCCCAAAATATCCAGAAAGATAAATACTATTTTGATTGTTTAGCTTATAACTCAATTTTGTATTTAAATCATAAAAATAGGCGATGTTGTTATTATCAAAAAGCGGCAAAAATAAATGGGCATAACTAGATCTGCCTGCCAAAAGGAAAGACCCTTTTTCTTTTTCAATTGGTCCTTCGGCAAGTAGTCTGCTAGAAACCAATCCTATGCCACCATTTACATGAAAGTTATTGCTATTACCTTCTTTTTGATAAATATCTAAAACCGATGATACTCTTCCGCCATAACGAGCAGGAATACCGCCTTTATAGAGTTTTAAATCTTTTATAGCATCGGCATTAAAAACTGAAAATAATCCAAATAAATGAGAAGAATTAAAAATTGTAGCCTCATCTAATAGAATGAGGTTTTGGTCGGCTGCACCACCTCTTACATTAAATCCAGAAGCTCCTTCTCCAGCATTTGTAACACCGGGTAAAAGTGTAATTGCTTTAACAACATCTGTTTCTCCCAGCACAACAGGAATAGCCTTAATGGTAGTAGCCGAGAGCTTGTTAACACTCATTTGTGGTGCTTTTATGCTTAACTTTTCAATATTGTCTGTAATGATAATCTCATTTAAATTTTCGGCAGACTCTATTAAATTAAAATTTTTGGTAATATTTTGTGTGAGTTCTAAATTTTCAGAAATACTTGAAAAACCTAAATAACTTATTACAACAGTGTAGTTACCTTCTGGAAGTGTTATTGAATAAAAACCATATTCATTGGTAGTTGTACCCGTTTGTAATTCTGGTATTATAATATTAACACCAATAAGTGTTTCGTTACTTTTGTCTTCAGAAATAACACCACTAAGTGTGAATTTTTCTTGAGCGTTTAGGGTTGTTATAGTAAACCATAGAACAAGTAGAAACCAAAACAGGTTTTTCATTTTGTTTATATTTAAAACTCTAAAACAGAGTTAAATGTTTTGCTTGGTCTCATCACCTTATTAAGAAGTGTTTCATCAGGTTCATAATACCCACCAATGCTAATGGGTTTACCTTGTACCTCATGTAATTCTTTTACAATTAGGTTTTCATTTTCTTGTAATCGTTTAGCAATTGTTGTGAATTCTGTTTGTAAAGCTTGGTCTTTATTTTGATTAGCTAATTCTTGTGCCCAATACATTGCTAAGTAAAAATGACTGCCTCTATTATCTAACTCGCCCACTTTTCTAGACGGACTTTTTTTGTTTTCTAAAAGTTTTTCGGTGGCAATATCTAGGGTTTCACTTAATATTTTTGCTTTTTGGTTGTTATTAACCTCTCCATAATGTTCTAGCGATACCGCAAGAGCCAAAAATTCACCAAGAGAATCCCATCGTAAGTGATTTTCTTCTAATAATTGTTGAACATGCTTTGGAGCAGAACCACCTGCACCAGTTTCAAACAACCCACCACCATTCATTAATGGAACAATTGACAACATTTTTGCACTAGTACCTACTTCTAGAATAGGAAACAAATCTGTTAAATAATCACGTAATACATTTCCAGAAACAGATATTGTGTCTTTGCCTTCTTTAAGTCTTTCACAAGTATAAATTGTGGCATCTACCGGGTTTAATATTCTCAAATCTAGTTCGGCTATATCATATTCTTTTAGGTAAGTATTTACTTTTTTAATTAGTTCTGCATCGTGAGCTCTTTTATCGTCAAGCCAAAATACTGCTGGTGTTTGAGATGCTTTTGCACGAGTAACAGCTAGTTTTACCCAATCTTGTATTGGAGCATCTTTGGTTTGGCACATACGCCAAATATCGCCAGTTTCAACACTATGTTCTATTAAAACGTTACCAGAAGCATCAATAACTTTTACAACACCGTTAGAAGGAATTTCAAAAGTTTTATCATGAGAACCATATTCTTCGGCTTTTTGAGCCATTAACCCAACATTAGGTACAGTACCCATTGTGGTAGGGTTAAAAGCACCATGGGTTTTACAAAAATTAATAGTTGCTGCATAAACACCCGCATAGCTACTATCGGGTATTATTGCTTTTGTGTCTTGTAGTTTGCCTTCAGCATTCCACATTTTCCCAGAAGTACGAATCATAGCAGGCATAGAAGCATCTATAATAACATCACTAGGTACGTGCAAATTGGTAATTCCTTTATCTGAATTTACCATAGCTATTGATGGTCCTTTTTTGTAAGTAGCTTCAATATCTGCTTCTATTTCTATGCGTTTTTTGTCTGGTAATTCTTTAATGCGTTCAAAAATACTACCTAATCCTAGGTTGGCATTAATACCTAACTCATTAAAAACCTCGTGGTGTTTTTCAAAAACATTTTTAAAATATATTGTTACAGCATGACCAAAAATAATAGGGTCGCTTACTTTCATCATGGTGCCTTTCATGTGCAATGAAAATAATACCCCGTTTTCTCTAGCATCTGCAATTTGTTCTTCAAAAAAAGATACTAATGCCTTTTTGCTCATTACAGTTGCATCAATAATTTCTCCCTTTAATAAAGGAAATTTATCTTTTAAGATAGTGGTGTTACCATTAGTATCGGTATGCTCGATAGTAATATTGGTTTGCTCTGCAACAGTTATAGATTTTTCGTTATGTGCAAAATCACCTTCACTCATGGTGGCTACATGCGTTTTAGAAGTTTGTAACCACTCACCCATTGAATGTGGGTTTTTCTTGGCATAATTTTTAACTGCTTTTGGTGCGCGCCTATCGCTATTACCTTCTCTAAGTACTGGGTTTACAGCACTTCCTTTTATTTTGTCGTAGCGTGATTTTATATCTTTTTCAGAATCATTTTTGGGTTCTGAAGGATAATTAGGAATAGCAAACCCTTGCGATTGTAGTTCTTTTATAGCTTCATTTAACTGCGGTATAGAAGCACTTATATTTGGTAGTTTTATAATATTTGCTTCTTGTTTTGTTGCAAGTTTACCAAGCATCATTAAATCATCAGAAACACGTTGGTCTTTATTTAAAAAATCGGAAAAAGTTGCTAAAATTCTAGCAGCCAATGAAATATCTTTAGTTTCAATATCTATACCTGAAGATTTTATAAACGCTTTAACAATAGGAAGTAATGAATATGTGGCTAAAGCAGGTGCTTCATCAGTTTTTGTATAAATTATTTTAGACATTGATAGTGTTATTTACTGGGTTTATTTTAACTATTAAAACAGCTGTTTAAACAAGCTTGTTTTTTGGCGTTGCGAATATACAAAAAATGACTTTTAAAAAAGATGATAAAACACAAGAAAATGCCAGCAAAAAGTCTTAATGATAGAATTATTTCTAAAAACAAAAGCCATATCATTGCAGAACTAAATCTACTACTGACATGGCTTTCTTGAAATAACATAACTTGAGCTTATTTAGTAACTAAACCAAAACGATTTACAATTTTCATCTAAACCTTTCAGCTAAGTGCTGTTATTTCAACGAAACATGGTTACAATTTTCAAAATGTATTGACTTACTGTATCATGTTTCTGTTAATTGTTTTCCTTGATGCTATTAACTGCCTTTTCGTTTGCACGTCCATTTCGTTTATAGCATTGCTTCTATTACAACATTTACTTTCGCTCCTGTTGCTTTTCAAAGCTTTCTACCACACCAGTTTTTTGCCTGCTTGCACATGCACTACTTGTTATAGTATCATGGTTTGTTGTTTATCACGCCTACACGCACATCAACAAAACCTCAAAAAACAATTATATAAAGAACGTTTCTTTATTAGAAAATAACACAAATTCATTTTTAAAACGAAACCAACTTATAAAGCTGTTATTACATTCTGTTGCTAAATTATAACCACAATTTAAAAAAACCAAATTTTTAAGCAATTAGATATCAACTATTTATAAACCATAGTTATTAACAAAAGTTAATAAAAAAAGCCCTGATATAATCAAGGCTTTTATAGTTTTTAAAAACACAACTATGTTTTTAATTTCTTCTTTCTTTAATTCTTGCTTTTTTACCAGTAAGACCTCTAAAGTAGTAAATTCTTGCTCTACGCACTTTACCACGCTTATTAATTTCAATTTTCTGCAAAGCTGGTAAATTAACCGGAAAAATACGCTCAACACCAATAGTGCCAGACATTTTTCTAATGGTAAAGGTTTCAGAAGTTCCCGTTCCTTTTCGCTGAATTACAACACCTCTAAAAAACTGAGTACGCACTTTATCGCCTTCTCTAATTTCATAATAAACGGTAATGGTATCCCCGGCACTAAACTCAGGAAACTCTTTTTTGGTTACAAATTCGTCTTGTATATACTTTACTAAAGATTCCATATCTTTAAATTTATTAATTTATTCAGAACAACATGCACGATTTTCGCCAGAGGTTAACCCGAAATTGGGTGCAAAAATAACTATTAATTAATAATCTGCAACGTTTTTATATATATTTTTTTGGTGTTCCCTTTTGCTTCACAAAAGGTCAGGCTATTCGCTATATCTTTTGCCAAAAGCAAAAGGATGCCGCTACTATCCTTAACACAAATAACGGTTTTGTGTATGGTTTTTTTGCGTGGTTAATAAACTATTAAAACAAGCCTTTTCTATTGTTAAAAACGGTGTGCCTTACAATAATGAATACAGAAGTATATTAGCCATAAATAATTAAAAAATTACTTGTTTATTGCCTCAGTTCTTTGTTAGCTACAGTTTTTTTTAAGCATAATTCTCTTTTTTGTTTTAAGATTTTTCAATTTCAGTTTCATATTTTTATGCTTTAGTATTATAAATTCCCTCTTTAGTCTTTCTCCAATTTTTACGCCTGTAGAAACCTCATAATATTCCTCAAAACTCAAGCCTTCATTTTTTTTAATTTCGAACATTTCGTAGTCTTCTTTCACAAATTCAGTTTCGTCTACTAAATCATATGTCAGAATTAATTTATTGTCTATAATTTCATAATCGCCTTTTTCAATAATTCCTATGTCAGTTATAAGTTCAGATTCAAACCTTCCATTCCCATCGAACTCAAGACATCGAGAAATTCGACCCATAAATTTGTTTTTAAATGACCAACAATATTTTCCCTCAATATTTTGTCCATTTATATTTAGACAGAAAAAAAATGATACTATTATAACGAAAAATTTCATTTATTCAGTTTTCTAAGCGTCTTGGAAAATTGTAGCTAACGGTTTTGTGTATGGTTTTGTTGCGTGAAAATCTGCGGGGAATTTCCGCAAAGAAATTTTGAAGCAATGAGCTGTACACGGTGCTTTATTTTAAAATCCATATTATTCCAATTATGGTAATTAAAAAAGGAAAAAGAAAAACAATTTGGCTAATCAAAATCCAAAAAAGAAATTCAGTCCATTGTAAAATCCCCATTTCGGTTGTTTTTTCTTTTCTGGTGATTTCAACAAGCTTGTCAAATTCCATTTTTAGAAAGTCCGATTTACTAATTTTCAGATTAATAATTCCAATATTATTCAGCCCTTTTTTAAAACCTTGATAAACTGCTTTTGGGTGAAGCCATAAGCTATATCCCATTGCCCAAAAACTGAAAATAGCAATTGGAAAATATTTCCAAAATCCAGTTGAAATTTCCCATCCCGCAATATATCCTTCTCCTTTCCAAGAAGTATCACATGTATTCAATATATGCTGAATGTCGTGAATGTGTATTACATCTTTTCTAAATTTAGGGTTCGGAAGTTTTAGGTTTATTCCGAGAACTTTCATCTCAAACGTGTCTTTGTCAATTCCACCGTTTTCAGGAAGTTTATTTTCTTTATAAAATTCGGTTAATAATTTCTCTATAGTCATTGATTTGGTGGCGTTGTGTAGAACTTGTAGCTAACGTTTCAGTTAAGCAGTTACTTTCTAGATTTTATTTAGTGAATTTATTAAAAAAACGAATACAATACAAGAACAATTTTACCAAATTGCATTTAGCTATTTATTAGAGGCGTTTTTAGTATAGGCATAGCTAAAGTTGATGTACGCTAACTTACTCATTCAACAAATCTGGTCTGCGTTCTTTAGTTCGTTTATACGCTTGTTCTTCGCGCCATTTTTCAATTTCGGGTAAATTACCACTAAATAATAATTCGGGCACTTTCATACCTTTATACTCACGTGGTTTTGTGTAAATAGGCGGTGCCAATAAATTATCTTGAAAAGAATCTGTTAAAGCTGAAGTTTCATTACCTAAAACACCCGGAATAAGCCTAATAATAGCATCACAAAGCACCGCAGCACCCAACTCTCCACCAGACAATACATAATCACCAATTGATATTTCGCGGGTTATAAAATAATCACGAACACGTTGGTCAACCCCTTTATAATGCCCACATAAAATAATAATATTTTTTTTTAACGACAATTTATTTGCCAAACCTTGCTTTAAGGTTTCGCCATCTGGAGTCATATATATGACCTCATCATAAACACGCTCCTTTTTTAATGCAGTTATACATTTATCAATAGGTTCAATGGTCATGACCATGCCAGCACCACCACCAAATTGTTTGTCATCAACAGATTTGTAATTATCGGTGGTATAATCGCGTAAATTATGAAAGTAAACTTCTACCAAATTGGCTTCAATAGCACGATTTAAAATAGATGCTTCAAACGGGCTTTTAAGTAATTCGGGTAAAACCGTAATAATATCAATGCGCATAATTTAAGATTGAATGCCACAAAGATAATTGAAATTAACAGACTTTAGTTTGTATTAATGGTTTAAAAACCTAAACTATAAGGTTATGTTTTTTTCTGTTTATTAATTTCATCTAGTAATTGACGTCTCACTTTTTGCTCTCTTTCTAAAGCTGTTTTTCTATGATTTTCAAAAGCCTCTTCTGTATCTTTAAGTGCTTTTTCAGCATTTTTTGTTACAACATTACTGTACTTAAACTTAAAAACAAATAAAATAAGCAATGCCAACAAGCTTAAAATAATAGTAAAAATGAGTATATTATAC
>JALRJA010000083.1 GCA_023255235.1 Flaviramulus sp. | reverse complement strand
ATTAAAAGAGGTTGTTTAAAGCATACTACTTAAAAACAACCTCCTTTTTTTAAATCATGTTAAAATTTTAATCGTCAATTAAAATAAAATTCCAATCAAATTCATTATTTCCATCTGTAGAGATTAAAGAAAAAGAATTGGCTGATCTTTCTAATATTCTATAAGAATGGTTTCCACCAATGTAATAACCAATAAATCCTAAACCACTTAGTGTTAGAGTTTCTTGTCCATTTGGTGCTGTTAGTGTCCAGTTTTCTGTATAATCTGGATAAGAATAAGTTAAAATATCAGCACCATCTGGTGTGCCATCACCGGGACCACCAATTTCATTAATTAAATTTTGGCGTCCAAAAACAACGCCATCATCACCCGTATCATGTGTAAAAGTACCATCAACATTAAATGTATAACGATCATCATACATACCGGTATTAGATTTATCTGGTGTGCCTCCATTTGGCCACCATTCTCCAAGTCTTGTAGTTCCAACAGGACCTAACCCAAAGTAGTTAGGTTTATCAAAGTCTATTCTAAATGTTCTAGAACCATTTGCTGTTAGCATTTCTATTAAATCTGCTGGTGGAGCATAGGTTGCCATAACCTCTACTTCTATAGTTTTGCTAGAAGAAATTCCTCCGGTTCCATAAGCAATTACAGTAACGGCATAGGTGTTTGTACCTAGAGTTGTAAAAACATGCGATACATTTCCAGATTTTTGAAGTATTTTTTGGTCTTGGATAATAAAATGGTAAGATATTGCATTATCTGCAGAAGCAGATAGTATAACTTTACCACTTCCTAAACCTGGTGCTTCAGATACTTCACCTTCATCCATATAGGTAAGTGAAATTTCAATGTTTGAGGGAGTTAATAAGTCTCCGGCTATTACATTGTCTTCTTGACAGCTTGTAAATAGTAATAAGCTCGATATAAAAACCCCTATTATATATTTTATATTTTTCATTTTTAAAAGATCTTAATTATGGTAGTTAAAATTATCGATATAGGCTGTAACCAAATCGTTATTGTTCTCAGAATTTATTTGCAATACAACTTTATTTAAATCTGTTCTGTCTATAGGATCAGGATCTGTACCATTAAAATTTAAATTTTGCCAGTTATCGTTAACAAAATCAAAGGTTATTTCTTGCCACTGATCTAAGACAATTGGTTTAACTATTTCAGTTTGTGTTTGCCAAGCATTTCCAGCCAAATTACCGTTTTGCAATTTCAACGATATTTGATTTGGTTGAGTGCCTGTAATACTAGATGATGGAACATAAACTTGTAGTGTAAATTTACTTTTAGAAACCATGTCTAGGTTTGGTGTTACAGTAAACTGTATGTTTGCGTAAGTACCTCCAGTATCGTTGTATTGTAATACCGTTGCAGAGTTGTTGTTGTTATCTATAAAAGGGTTTGCAAAGGTGTTATCCATGCCGCAGTCATCACCAAGCCATGTAGTTATGGTTCCGTTTCCTTCAAAGCCATCTCTGGCGTAAGGAGGTGGGTCTTGTGTTGGCGTATTACCATAGTAAAAGTCATCTATATAAGCTTTTACTAGGTTATTATTGTTCTCTGAATTTACTTGAATTACAATTTTATCTAAATCTGTTCTATCAACTGGGTTTGGATCAACACCATTAAAGTTTAAGTTTTGCCAGTTATCTGTTTCAAAATTAAAGCTTACTTCTTGCCATTGATCTAAAGTGATAGTTTTAACAATTTCGGTTTGTGTTTGCCATGCATTACCACCTAAGTCACTATTTTGAAGTTTTAAAGAGACTTGATTAGGTTGACTTCCTGTAATGCTTGCAGAAGGAACATATATTTTAAATTTAAATATACTATTACCTCCCGATAAATCAAGTTTTGAACCAGCAAGGAACTGTATGTTTGCATAAGTTCCGCCTGTATCATTATATTCTAATACTGTATGTGATAAGTTGTTGGCGTCTCTGTAAGGGTTTGCGAAAGCATTATCCATACCACACTGATCACCAAGCCATGTGGTAATATTACTATTGCCATCAAAATCATCAAATAAAAGTGGTAATGCTACAGAAGGTTCTTTCCAGAAATAGATATTATCTATGAAAACTGAAGCACCGCCACCAAAAGGAGTACCAACAAATTTAAATTGTTTAATATCATTTAAGGCTAAACCTTGACTTGTAAACTCTGTTAGTGGTATATCAAAACTATTCCATTGATTAGGAACAAGTTGTTTAGTAACAAATTTTTCATCGGCAGGGGCAATACCATCAGGTAGTGGAAATATATCTACCGATAATTCTTCGGCTGTCCACATATCAACATGAAGCATTTCCATACTACTAGCATCAATGGCTGATGGCATTTCAATTCCTTGATAGCTTAAATTGATGTATTGTAACATTTCATCACCATCTAAATCAAACAGTGTCCAGCTACTGCCACAGCAATCACCTTGTCCCCAGTTAGGGAAAAAGTTATTTGCGGTATCATAGGTGTATCTGTCTGTAAAAACACCAATAACATCGGTTTCTTGTCTAAAAGGAGGTGTTGGTGCAGAAGCCAATGGCTGTAAAATTGCTGTAACTTCAAACTCTTCTATATATTCTGTAGTGGCAATTGCCGCTCCCATGGCTACTATGCGAATTGAATATACGCCAGCTTCAATATAGTTATAACTTACGCTTTCTCCTATGTTTGCAACAAGCGGCTCATTTGTTCCTGTTTCACCAAAAAACACTTGATAGCTCATGGCAAAATCTGCTGTAGCTGTTACGTTTACTTGTTTAGAAATAGCGGCGTCGTTTTCAATAGTTACAACCAAATTTTCGGGAGCTCTAAAAGAAACTACCAATTCTTGTGTTGTGGTTGTTTTTAATCCGGTGATACCTACTGCTTCAATTTCTACTGTGTAGTTACCTTCGGCATAAGTATTTTCAACATTTTGACCGCTTTGTAAAGAAACCGCATCAGAGCCATCACCTAATGTAATGTTATAACTAACTCCACCGTTAGAATTTGGTGTTATTATTACCAACCCAGAATTGTCTTGAGTTGGCTGAAAAAGTGCAGAAACATTTGATGGTGCTTCTACGTTGTCAATAAAACTTAAGTCTTTATCCTCTTCAGAGCAACCAATGAAGACAATTAAGGCTAAGCTCATTATATATTTTAATGTTTTCATATCTTAATTTTTTTATTTTTAGTATCCTGGGTTGTTGTCCCATCTATTACCAGTCAATATAATTTCTTCAATTGGAATTGGGAAAAGTTCGTGTTTTCCTGCAATAAAGCCATCAATTTCTTGTTCTGCTTTACCAGTTCTAACTAAATCAAAGAATCTATGTCCTTCACCTACAAGTTCTACTCTTCGTTCTTTCCAGATATCGTTTGTTAAATTGGTTCCAGTTG
>JALRJA010000411.1 GCA_023255235.1 Flaviramulus sp. | reverse complement strand
CCTATTAGTTACGCAATTATACCTGTTTTACCCATTATATTATTACTTGTTTTTTCTGAAATTGGGAATATCACCAATTTACCTATAAAGCTAGATACTACAACAGCTATGTTTATTAGTTTGTTTATTGCTTTAATTTTTGAATTGATAAGAACAAAAAATTTAAAAGAAGTTTTCAACTCACTTGTCATTTTTTGGAATGGAATGGGTAACATATTTAAAACAGTAGTTACACTAATAATAACAGCCGATATATTTGCAAAGGGGCTTATTAGCCTTGGTTTTATTGATGGCTTATTAGACTTATCTCAAAATCTAGGCTTTTCTGCTATTGGAATTGGTGTTGTAATGGCCATTATGATATTTTTAGCATCTATGTTAATGGGTAGTGGTAATGCCTCTTTTTTTGCCTTTGGTCCTTTAATTCCAAAAATAGCAAATAAACTAGGTATAGAAAGTACAACTATAATATTACCAATGCAATTGTCTGCATCTATGGGTAGAACAATATCACCCGTAGCTGGTGTTATTATCGCAACCGCAGAAATTGCAAATGTATCAACCATATCAATAGTTAAAAGAAACTTTATCCCTTTAGTTGTTGCACTATTATTAATGTTATTGTTCCATTTTATATAAAATCATGTTAAAATTAATTAAAAACACTAATTTATATACACCTCAATCTTTAGGAAAAAAAGACATCCTTATTGCGGGAAAAAAAATTGTTGCAATTGAAGATAATCTTGACATAAACACAACAGTAACCATTTTTGATGCTAAAGGAAAAATAGTTACTCCAGGATTAATAGATCAGCATATGCATATCATTGGAGCAGGCGGAAAGCAAGGTTTTTCTTCTATGACTCCCGAAGTTACATTAAGTGAATTAATAACTTGTGGAACAACTACCGTAGTAGGACTACTTGGAACAGACGGAACCGCCCGAAATATTAGAACACTTTACAGTAAAACTAAAGCACTTGATGAAGAAGGAATATCAGCCTATATGCATTGTGGGTATTACGGTATTGATTCTATGACAATAACAGATAGTGTTCAAGCTGATATGATTTTTATTGATAAAGTTTTAGGTTGTAAAATTGCTATTAGTGATATTAGATCATCCTATCCAACGGCTATTGAGCTAGTGAGAAAACTGCGTGATGTTATTGTGGGTGGATATATTGGTAAAAAGAAAGGAATATTACATGTTCATATTGGTAATTTAGATTCAAAATTAGACCTTCTTTTTGAATTGGTAAACAACTATCAGTTTCCAATAGAACACATTTCACCAACTCATGTTGGAAGAACCAAAGAACTTTTTGATCAAGCAATTGAATTTGCAAAATTAGGCGGTATGATAGATTTAACCACTGGTGCATCAAAATACATAGAACCCTATAATTCTGTTTTATATGCCTTAGACCAAGGCGTTAAAATTACCAATATCACATTCAGCTCTGATGGGCATGCAGGTCTAACTAAGTTTGATGATAATAATAACCCTGTAGGAGTTAGAAAAGCTCCCATAGACACAAACTTAGAGCAGGTTAAATTGCTTATTAAAAAAGGCGGCATACCTATTGAAGATGCTTTTAAACTCATAACGCTTAACCCAGCTGTAAATCTGGGATTACACCACAAAGGACGCCTAGAGGTTGGCTCAGATGCCGATTTATGCTTCTTTGATAACAATTTAAATTTAGTAGATGTATTTGCCAATGGAAAGCATATGATGAACAATGGTAACATTATAGTAAAAGGAGTATTTGAATAATAATAATATAAAGCATGAAGATTTATAAAATCATTAAAATTAGTTTCATAACACTAATTACAGCATATACCTATGCTCAAGATATTAAACTAGACACTTACAGGTTTGGAGAAGGCTTAAACTTTTCTGGAGAAAACAATTATAAAATTAAATTAAGTGGCTACATGCAACCCTACATGGAAACGCAGTATTTTAAAGATGTTGACGTTAATAAATCTTCTAATAGATTTAGAATGAGACGCTTGCGTTTGAGGGTAGATGGTAATTCAAGCAATCAAAAATTTTCATATCGATTTCAAGTAGACTTAAGTGGGTCATCTGAAGTAGATGTAAGCGATACTAGTAATTATTTATTAGATGCCTATGTGTCTTATGATATAACTAATAGAATTACTGCAACCTTTGGTCAAAGAGCAACTTATACAGATAATAGAGAGCTTTTTATGTCTTCAAACACCTTACAACTTGTAGAACGTAGTCCTCTAACTTCTGCTTTTGCAACTATACGCGAATTTGGATTGTTTATACAAGGTAATTTCAACATAGGAAGAGGATCTTATATGAAACCGTATTTTGTATTAACAAACGGCGATGGTGGCAATGTGTTTAATCCTGATCGTGGAGGCTTAAAAATAGGTGGAAGACTCGATTATTTACCATTTGGATTATTTACAAATTTTGGGCAGTTTAGACAAGCTGATATTGTTAGAGAAAACGCACCTAAATTGGTTATAGGTGCAAACTTTAGCCATAATAATGGTATGAGTAGCAGAAGAGGTAGAGATAGTGGGTCTATAATTTACCTTAACCAAAACGATCAAGAATCGCTGCCAAATTACACAAAATATGGAATCGATTTTTTATTTAAATACAACGGTTTTTCTGCTTTGGGTGAATTTGTAAAATCAGAAGCAACTGTTCCCACTGATATCACTCAACGCGTTAGAAATGATGGGTCAACATCAACAGTTTTTGATGTTAATGGCATTCAAGATATTGAAAATTATGTTAAAGGTAGAATGATGCTTGGTGAAGCTTATAATTTTCAAATGGGCTATATTTTTAAAAACGGATTCTCTTTTGATGCACGTTATACACATTTACAAGCAGCAAAAAATTCCTTTTTAAATAATGCCACTTTTTATAATAGACCCAACTACTACTCCTTAGGTGTAAGTAAATATTTAGGCAGAAATTATGGCTCTAAAATTCAAGCCGATTATACTTTTATTGATGGTAAGTTGGGAATTAATGACAATAGTGGAACACCACTACCAAGCAACGAGTCTTTGATGAGAATAATTTTAACCG
>JALRJA010000135.1 GCA_023255235.1 Flaviramulus sp. | reverse complement strand
GCCATCATATGAAGAGTCTATAAGAGGCACTAGAATATTTATAATAGGTTCAACCAATCCTGGTCCTGAAAACTTAATGGAAATGCTGCTAATGATAGATGCTGCAAAACGAGCTTCGGCTAGGCATATTACGGCTGTTTTACCTTATTTTGGCTGGGCAAGGCAAGACAGAAAAGATAAACCACGAGTGCCAATAGCGGCAAAACTTGTAGCCAAAATGCTTGAAGCTGCTGGCGCAACTCGTATTATAACTATGGATTTGCATGCAGATCAAATTCAAGGATTTTTTGAAAAACCTGTAGATCATTTGTTTGCATCAACCATATTTTTGCCCTATTTAAAAAGTTTAAATTTAAATAACCTAACCATAGCTTCCCCAGATATGGGAGGCTCAAAAAGAGCCTACGCCTATTCTAAAGCTCTAGAAAGTGATGTGGTAATTTGCTATAAACAACGAGCAAAAGCCAATGTAATTTCTCACATGGAACTTATAGGTGATGTTACTGGTAAAAATGTGGTGTTGGTAGATGATATGGTTGATACAGCTGGAACCCTAACAAAAGCAGCCGATTTAATGATGGAACGTGGAGCACAAAGTGTTAGAGCTATTTGTACACACCCCATTTTGTCTGGTAATGCTTATGAAAAACTAAATAAATCAAAACTAGAAGAATTAATAGTAACCGATTCTATTCCGGTTAAAAACCTAAGCGATAAAATTAAGGTTTTAACTTGTGCAGATTTGTTTGCTGAAGTTATGGACAAAGTTCATAACAACCAGTCTATTAGCTCTAAGTTTGTTATGTAATTATACCAAAAACGAAACATTAATTAATTTATATAAACAAAAATGAAATCAATTACAATCAACGGATCTCAAAGAGAAATCGTAGGCAAAAAAGCAACAAAAGCCTTACGTAATGCTGGTCAGGTTCCTTGCGTATTATACGGAGGAGATAAGCCAGTTCATTTCTCAGCAGAAGAATTAGCTTTTTCTAAACTAGTATACACGCCCAATGCGCATACAGTTGTGATTGCTTTAGATAACGGAGAAACCTTTAATGCGGTGCTTCAAGACATTCAATTTCACCCTGTAACAGATAGAATTTTACACATAGACTTCTATCAATTGTTTGAAGATAAAGAAATAGCATTAAATATTCCTGTAAATCTTATTGGAAACTCAAAAGGTGTTAAAAATGGAGGTGTTTTAAGAAGGAATAATAGAAAACTACGCGTTAAAACCTTACCAATAAATCTACCAGATTTTATTGAAATTGATATTACACCGCTAAAAATTGGAGATAAAGTTTATGTAGGTGATTTAGCAAATGATAAATACACCTTTTTACATTCAGATAATACGGTTGTATGTCAAATTAAAACGGCTAGAACGGCAATTCTTGATCAAGAAGACGAAGACGAAGAAGAAGGAGCAGAAGCAGAAGGAACTGAAGCAACACAAGCCAATGCTGAAACAGCAGCACCAGCTACCACAGATGCAGAAGCACCAGCACAAGAATAAACAAAACCTAAGTTTAATATTAAAAGCATTCTGTATTATTCAGGATGCTTTTTTTATTTTTACAAAAACTAATATGTTAATGTGGCAATTTTTAAGTAGTTTATTTAAGGATAAAAAGCACAAAGAAGAGCAAAATCTTATGAAAAAATATTTAATAGTAGGCTTAGGAAATATAGGAGAAGCGTATGAAAACACACGACACAATATTGGATTTAAGGTTTTAGATTTTTTTGCAAAAAAAGAAGGATTCATTTTTCAAACACAAAAGTTAGGAGATATTAGCACTTTCAAATTAAAAGGCAGAACAATGATTTTTTTAAAACCAAATACCTACATGAATTTAAGCGGCAAGGCGGTAGCTTTTTGGCAAACAAAAGAAAACATACCTATTGAAAACACACTCATTATTACAGATGACTTAAACTTACCTTTTGGAAGCCTTAGATTAAAAACCAAAGGAACTCATGGCGGGCATAATGGCTTAAAGGATATTCAAGAAAAATTAAACACCACAAAATATAACCGGTTTAGATTTGGTATAGGTGCTGTTTTTTCTAAAGGAAAACAAACAGATTATGTTTTAGGTGAATGGACTAATGACGAAAAAATACAACTAGAAGAACGCTTAGAAAAAGCAGTAGAATTAGTACAATCTTTTGTGCTAGCAGGGGTTAACAACACCATGACTGTTTTTAATGGAAAATAAACACACTGCCTCAAATTAAAACAACTATTCTACAATTATTTTTTTAGTAGATTTTTTTAAACCATCAGTAACATTCAAAATATAAATACCAGAGGGCATGTTGTTTAAAGTTATGTGTTCATTAAAATTGCCATCAGGGCTGTTAAAGGCTTCTTTATAAATAGCTCGACCAAGCAAATCGGAAACCATAACCTCTACTTTTTTTGATAAACCATTATTTAATTTAACTGTAAACGCCCCTTTATTAGGGTTGGGGTAAACCTCAAAGCCTTGCAATTCATTAGAATTAACATCCAAAAGACTAAATACAAAACCACAAACTGTAATAGACCAACTATGTAATGTGCCAATATCTTGGTCGCCAAAATCGCCTAAACCCAAAAACCAATTACCTAATGCGTTTTCACCATTCCAGTTTCTAAGAGACGAAATAGGCGATTGCATGCTTATATTATCTCCAGTTGTGCTACAGCTAAAAGGAACACCAGCATCATCAAAAGTTACAATAATATTAGAGTCTTCATTATGGCATGGGCTATATGGCTCAAGTATATTATTTAAAGTGCCACTAGGGCTTTGTAATCCTAATAAAATATCACCCGGATATGGGTGTGTTATATTTACAGTTAATTTAATATCAGATATCGTTACAGAACTAGGCACATTAATAAAAGATGTATTGGTATAAGCATCGCCATTATCGTCTATAGTTATGGGTAAACTAGAATCTGTAGAAGTGTATTCTATACAAGAGTTAGAAACAGTATAACCAATAGAAAAAGGCGTGCTATTTATAGCAAAGAAAATATTGTTTGAAGCCTCTACCATCACTCTACAATGAGTGGCTAATTCATTAGGTACTGTTATATCATGCATGCCATTATTTGGCACATTATTAGCCAAAACCGTATCATAATTTAAACCACCGTCTGTAGATAATAAGATATTAACGGTTGCCGTATTTATACCATTTGCTGTTGTTCCGGCAACATTCCAAGTAATAGTTTCTGTAGTTCCTTGAGTCCATGATATATTTGATGTGTTTTGAGAGGTAACTAAAAACGGACCTGCTGCAGTTGTGGTAGTTACTCTCATATTATCTGTCGCTGTTTGACCACCTCTCATGTCATTATCCCTAACCGTTAGTTGAAAATTAATAGCCCTACCTATTGAAACCAATTTTTCCCAATTAGTTGAACCGTTACTATTAGCTAGGTCTGCTAAATTAGGAATATAACGAGCAGGGTTGCCAGTGCCCATATAAGAACGCACTAATGGTCCTGTTGCTAATGTCTCACTAGGCAAACCACTAGCTCCTAAATCATATTGTTCCCAGGTATATGTGTGTGTACCAGTGCCATCGGCATCTGTAGATGAGCCTGTTAGTTTATAAGGTGTAGAAATAGGAATGGTATAATTACTGCCTGCTTCTGCAGTTGGAGCACTATTATTGGTGTTGGTTTGAGCTGCGCAAGAACCGCCTGAGCCAGCAGATATATAACTCCACATTACTTGCAGACTTTTTTGGTGAAAATAAACATCACTATTTGTTTGCACATTTTGAGGGTCACAAATACCCGCATAAGCCATAATAGTGCTACCACTACCTGGCTCGTAAGCATTTGAAGAGGTTCTGTTACCAGAGCAACTTCCAGTGTCTCCATTAAAAGTATGGGGTGCACCAAACTGATGCCCTATTTCGTGAGACACAAAATCAATATCATATGAGTCGCCAACTGGAGATGATGTACCTGTTACGCCCATAGCTTTAGTATTATTTGCACAAACTGAAGGAGTTGCTGCTCTACCACCTGCTCCGGTGCTAAATGTATGCCCTATATCATAGTTTGCACTGCCAATAGTTGTATTAATCACATTTTGACTCTCATTTATTAAAGCATTGGTATCGTTGTTGCTGAAATTATCTGAATCTATAAAAATGATATCTTGGTTATTTGGTATAAATTGCATGGTGAGTGATAGCTCATTTTCAAACACGCCATTTACTCTGTTCATGGTTACTATCATGGCGTCCATAACAGCATTTTTTTTAGCAGCTTCTGTATCGGCTGCGGTTAGCCCTGCCGCATTCCAATGAAACTCAGAATATTCAATAGTAGATGCAATTGCCAACCTATAGGTTCTCAAAACACCATCATTAGCATTTCTTTGTGATTGAGTACCAGAAGTAGTTTTTTTGGTTAAACCATTTTGCTCTTTAAACTCACAAACAAACGCTTCTTTTAAAGCAGGCAAATCTTTTTTCTTATAAACGGTATAATTAGTTCCACCAAAACTAACGGGGTCTATAAATTCTATACCGTCGTTTGGTGATTGCAACATGGTATTCAAACCACGCGATGTGATGCTAAATCTAATTTTCTTTCTGGCGTTTGTTATACTTTGCCCAATAAACGTTCTTGAATGGGGCATAGCAGCTTGTAGAGTTGGGTGTAAAATAGGTGCTTCTAAAACCCTAAATGTTTCAAATGTGCCGTTTGCCAAAGGAAAATCAACTAACACCTTAGATTGTTTGTTGCTTTTAGTCCTAATAGGAACATTTTTTAATTGGGTTTTTAAAGCCTCTATATCTAATTGATAGAAATGGCTTTTATTTGGTTGTGACTTTCTTTCAAGCACTTTGCCTCTTATAGCTTTTTGTTGGGTGGTTTTTGTCCATAAATTGTTTTTATTTTGAGCAAATAGCCCAAAACATAATAAAAAAAATGTCAACTGTAAAGCAAAAGTTTTAAAGGGCAAGCTGGTCATGATAGTAAAATTTGTTTTAGACCCTCTAATGTACTGTGTAAAATTAGCATTTCCAAAAGAAAAATGCTAATGCGTTGTTTAATAGGTTCAAAATCTAAAAATTCTTATTAAATTATGTATTCTATACCAAATGGTTATTGTACTTTTAGTAATAATCTTAAAACAGCAACGTGTCAACAAATGAAATATTTGCTATTATTAATCATTTTAACAACCTGTATATCAAATAAAGAATTAAAATATACTGAAGAAGCTATAGAGAGTCAACTTTGCCCTCAAGATGGTAATTGTTCTTATGAAGTTCTAAAAAATCAAAGAATAACTTATAACTACTCCAATTTAAGTAAATTTTATCCAAGTTTTTCAAAAGGTAATAAACATGTTTTTAAATTTGAATACAAAAGAAACAATTCTCCCAATATTCAAGATAGCAGTTATAGAGAAGAGGTTTTTATTGAGCTAGATACTAATAACTTAGAGATTGAAACAACTGTTTTTAAGGGTCAAAAAATAATATTTGCTAGGTGGTGTTATTGCAAAGGGCAAACGGGTTACTATAAAATAGAGAAAGGAAAATTATCAGTCAAAAAAATTAAAAAAAATACCTACCAACTAAAGTTTACTTTTAAAATGGACCAAGTACCACAAGTTATAACCCAAATCAATCATGTTTTTAGTTTGGAATAGTTAATTTTGTATAAATTATTGCCTTTTGAATATTGCAAAAAATATTGAACTTTATAAATCAAACGAGCCATCTGTGGTTACCATTGGCACTTTTGACGGCGTACATATTGGGCATCAAAAAATAATAAAACGCTTAATTAACGCCGGTAAATCAAATGGGTTAAAGTCTATAATACTCACTTTTTTTCCGCATCCGCGAATGGTTTTACAAAAAGACGCCAATATAAAATTAATTAATACTATAGATGAGCGTTATGCTATTTTAAAAGCGTTAGG
>JALRJA010000023.1 GCA_023255235.1 Flaviramulus sp. | reverse complement strand
CGCCTTGTTATCTTCTCCTTTACCAAAACTTACAGTGACATTATTCTTAATAATATCACCTAACCCCTGGTCTCGAAGCCATTGATAGGCGCTCTCTCTTTTAACATCGTCTTTTGGAAGAGTAGCCCTAAATCTTTTTTTAACAGCCTTGAATAAGTCTGGGGTTTTTTCTTTGGTAACCATGTTACCGGGATGAAAGCCATACAAATGAGACATATGCCTGTGTCCTGGTTCAGGTTCTTTATAAGCTCTGTCCCATTCAAGAATTCTACCGTCAGAACCCACAACAAACCCAGAACGCAATTGGTTTATTTGTTTTTTTACTGTATTGGTAAAATCAGTATTTATTTGTAAAATATCGGATGCTTTCAGGTAATTATCAAATACTTCGTATATAATTTGTTGATCCATTGCACTTCCTAAGCAGGTGGCTACGGGTTTCCCTTTTTCATTATAATACCGATTTTCAGGTGAGGTAGAAGGTGCCGAAATTAATGTGCCGTCTCTGGGGTCTTCAATAAGCCAATCACTATAAAATCTGGCAACCTCTTGTATTGCTGGTAAAGCTCTTTCTTTTAAAAACTGGTTATCTTTAGTGTATTCATAATGTTGCCAATAATGTTGCATTAACCAACCGCCACCACCTACAGAACAGCCCCAATATGCTGTTGGTGCTCTTAGCCATGTTGGTGCCCATAAATCAGTAGCGTGTGGAATAAATGTTCCACGACACCCAAAGTTTTTACTTGCTGTTATTTTTCCATTTTCAACCAGTTTGTCAATGTAATCAAATAATGGTTTGTTAAGTTCTCCAAGATTGGTTATATCGGCAAGCCAATAATTCATTTGTAAATTGATATTGAGGTGATAATCGGCATTCCAAGGAGCTTGAATATGTCTATTCCATAATCCTTGAAGATTGGCTGGATTTGTTCCTTCTCTGGAAGACGATATAAGCAAATAACGCCCATATTGAAACAACAATGTTTCTAAGCCTGTATCAACCTCGCCTTCTTTAATCTTTTTTATTCTTTGGTCTGTTGGAATAGTATCTAAAGCATTATTGCTAAGTTGAAACTCTAGCCTTGAATACAGTTTCTGATAATCTTCAATATGTTCGGTTTTTAAATTGTCAAAACTTTTTGAGCCTATGTTTTGTAGGTCAAGCTTGTTTTGTTTGCTGTAATCGTCAAAATAATAAGAGGAATTGGAAACAATAATAAGGGTTGCTTTTTTTATGTTCTTCAACTCTAGAAAATCGATACCACTATGTACTGTACCTCCCTCATTGTTTATTTTTAAAGAGGTTTCAAACTTGACCCCTTCTAAAATAGGAAAGTCCTTTGAATTAAATTTTCCTCCACGTTGAGTTACTTCTCCCTGCATGGTGAGAATATTATCAGCGGTTGTAAATACTTTTGCGGTTTCAAAGCCATTGTCTTGGGGTCGGCTTAGTCTGAGTTTCGCATTTAGTCCTTCTGGTGCTTCTGTTGTTAGTTCAATAATAATAGCCTTGTGTGGATTAGAAACGAATAGTTCTTCGGTAATAAGGTTTCCATCTGATTTATAAGAAATTTTTGAAACTGCATTACTTATATTTAATTCTCTTCGATAATTAGATATGTTTTGTTGATTGAAATCAATGAATAAATCACCTAAGGTTTGATGCGATCTAATAACTTTTTTACGTGAAAACTTCTCTACAAATAACTTATCAGCTTCTTCCATATTCCCTTGAAACAATAATGCTCTTATGTTTTCAAGGTCATCTTTATTGCCTTCTGGTTCGTTCCATTCTTTACTATCAGCCGGCCACATAGAATCATCATTTAACTGAATACGTTCGCTAGAAGTATTGCCAAATACCATTACTCCTAATTTACCATTACCCAAGGGTAAGGCTTCATCCCAATTTTTAGCAGGTTGGTTATACCATAGTATATCGTCTTTCGTTTTTCCCTCAGGATTACATGAGGTTATAAAAAACGATAATGTAACTATTGTTGATATTATAAAGGTTGTTCTTTTATTATTCATAAACTCATTTAATTACATGTTTTTGGTAATAAACACTACCGTTTTGTGTAAGAATCTGTTCTGTGAATATAAGAAAAATAAATGTAAAAAGAAGCAAACAACCTATAAAACGATTTTTAAGAAAAGGAACGGTTTAGTTTATAACTTTTTCAATATGATTTAAAACAGTTTTATAATATGCTTTATTTGACGCAATAAAGTGATTATTATCCTTTTCAATGGTATCAATAAGTTCTTTAAAATCACTAATAGAAATCAATTTTAAAGCCTCAACTTCATCTTGTTGAGGCTTTAATTTTGAAATAGAAACGGTTAACTCACAACTATATGTATGGTGAAACTCATTGTCTATTATACCATTAGAATAACTATTAAAACAGTCAAAAATACCTATTTTATGTAAATCGGTTTTTGTTATACAAAGGTTTATTTCTTCTTTGGTTTCGCGTATTGCCGCTTCTATAGTAGATTCTCCTGCATCAATATGACCAGCAACCGATACATCCCAAAGAAGTGGACAAATATTTTTTTTTGACGACCGTTGTGCTAGTAAAATATACCCATCACTAGTATAAAACCATATATGAACCGTGTTGTGATAAAAACCTTTTTGATGGATTATGGATTTTAAAGCCGATTTGCCAGTTGCTTTTCCTTTAGCATCTACAATATCTATATATTCGTCCATAAGAAAAAAAAGAAATCAATTATTTGATTTTATTAAAATTACTTAAAATAGCTAAAAGTTTCACCTTCTTTAATGTTAAGTAATGTTTCATATATTAATTTAATCACATTTTCAACATCGTTTTTATGTACCATTTCTACTGTGGTATGCATATACCTTAGAGGCAACGAAATTAATGCTGAAGCTACGCCACCGTTACTATAAGCAAAAGCATCGGTATCTGTTCCGGTAGCTCTAGAAAGTGCCGAGCGTTGAAACGGAATGTTTTTAGCTTGGGCAGTATCTGTTATTAAATCACGTAGTTTTTGTTGAACAGCAGGAGCATATGCTACCACAGGACCTTTTCCAATTTCTAAAAGGCCTTCTTTTTTGCTGTCAATCATAGGGGTTGTTGTATCATGCGTTACATCTGTAACTATAGCTACATTAGGTTTTATGGTTTGGGTAATCATTTCGGCACCACGTAAGCCTATTTCTTCTTGAACAGAATTGGTTATATATAACCCAAATGGAAGTTCTTTTTTGTTTTCTTGTTAATTAATTTGGTGACTTTATTGAGATCTAGATTAAAAGAATTTG
>JALRJA010000445.1 GCA_023255235.1 Flaviramulus sp. | reverse complement strand
AATTCACCTAAAATACATAACAATATGAAACAAAAAATTTTCTCACTAATTGCAATCGTTTTAATACCATTATTAAGCATTGGTTGTTCAAACACTAAAGAAATAGAAAAAGAGGTTTTGGAAGCCAGTAAAAATTGGATTACAAACTTCAACAAAGGTAACACCGTATACATTTCAAATGCTTATACAGAAGACGCTATCATGATAGCTAAACCTTTTGGTACTTTTAAAGGGCAAAAAGCCATAGGAGCGTTTTGGACTCCTTTTGTAAAATCGGGTGCTACAGACCTTGTTTACACTAACACAAAAGTAGATGTTATAAACCAAACCAAAGCGATTGTTTCGTCTGATTGGAGTATGAACGTAGGTAAAGGCATAATCACTAACGAAACTTGGATAAAAACTAATGGTGTTTGGAAATTAGAAACAGACCATTTTGAAGTAACAGAACAATTTAGTAACACAAATAATAATAATATGAACAAAACAAAAGAAACCTACATTTTAGTTCACGCTGCTTGGTTAGGCGGTTGGCAATGGGAAACCGTAGCAAAAACCTTAAAAGAAAACGGTCACACCGTTTTAACCCCAGATTTGCCCGGTCATGGCAATGACAAAACAGCTCCAGGAAAAATTACTATGACTAGTTATGTAAACACCCTCACCGATATTCTTGACAAACAAGAAGAATCGGTTATACTAGTAGGACATAGCTTTAATGGTATTACCGTTAGCAGAGTGGCAGAACTAAGACCTAACAAAGTAAAAAAATTAGTTTACTTAACAGCGTTTTTATTACCTAACGGCGGGTCGTTTATAGGTGCTGTTCAAGGTGTAAAAGGCTCTAAAGCGGTAGATAACTTCCAGTTGTCTGACGATAAAACATACGCCTTAGTAAAAGAAGATGAAATTCAAAACGCATTTGCTCATGATATTCCAAAAGAAGCTTTTAACGGTGCAAAACCATATATTGTTCCAGAACCAGCTGCACCTTTAATGTATGCTTTAGAAATAACCGATGAAAACTTTGGCAAAATACCCAAGTATTACATTGAATGTACAGATGATAAAGCTATTCCTATTGACATACAAAGAGCTATGTATAACGGAAAAGTAGAAAAGGTATTTACTCTAAATTCTAGTCATACCCCAAATTTCTCTCAACCAGACAAACTTGCAAACATACTTTTAGAAATAGGGAATTAAAAACAAATAAAACTGTTTTAAAACAGCTTGCAAAACCTCTTATCTCTTACTTGAGCATAAGGGGTTTTGTTTTATACTTAGGCTTGTAAGTTTACAACATAAGTCGATTTTATAAATTTCTTACTAATATCATCTTTACTATAAAACCTATTTTACATACAACTAACCAATATCCTTTTAACATTTTACCGTTGCATTTTTGAATTTTATTTTTACATAAAAAATAGTATCTTTATTGTTTGATTTTTTGTTATGAAAAAAGCCTCTATTCTTCTCCTTTTAATAATCCCATTACTAAGTTTTGCACAAGCCAAAAAAGTTTTTAAACAAGCCTTAAGAACAACCGATTTAAAAGAAAAAATATCTCTTTTAACTGATGTTATAGAAATTGAACCCAACAATTTAGATGCCTATTTTTATAGAGCTTTGGCAAAAAACGATATGGGAGATTTTGGTGGTGCTATAGTTGACTATTCAAAAATAATTGTTGAACAACCAGACGCAGACACCTACTATAACAGAGGTAATTCTAGATATAGTTTAAAAGATTTTAAAGGTGCTAAAGAAGATTTTGCGAAAGCATTTATGCTTGATAACACCTTTATTGATGCCTTGTACAGTTCAGGATGTGTAAAATTTGATTTAGGCGAATATGAAGATGCCATTATAGATTTCACAACTATTTTAAAAACAGACCCTAACTTAGCTCATGTTTACACAATTAGAGCTGCTAGTTATAAGGCTTTAGAAAACTATCAAAAAGCTATATATGATTATAATACAGCCATTCTTTTAGAGCCAAGTATTGACACCTTTTACAATAGAGGTGTGTTTTTTATGGACACTAAATATTACCTGGAAGCAAAAAATGATTTCACTAAAGTTTTAAGAGCCTACAAAAGTAGTGCTTATGCATTTTTTTACAGAGGTGCATCAAATCTATTTCTTGGTGAGTTTCCTGATGCTATTTCTGATTTTATAAAAGCTTTAGAATTTGATAACAAAGATTTTGACGCCTATCTAGGTTTGGCTATGGCATATAATAAAATTAATGACACTAATAACGCTATTGCCAATTTTGAAAAAGCAAATGCTATTATTTCACCTAATGATGCCATTAATAGTATTGAAAAATATATTAACACCTATTGGTATCAAAACCAGTATTTTTATTTCAATAATAGTATAAACGAATTAACAAAATTAAAGTAATTACCCTTTATACTTTAAGGGTAAATAAACCACTTTTTTGGTTTCAAAAAAGGCTTCTAAAAAATAATCACTTAAGTTATAAACAGTAGCCGTTTTATAAGACTTGAGTTCGTCTGTTAAATCGCCACCTTTTAAATAAAGGATACCATTTTTTAAATCATTAATTTGTTGTTTTTCAATTTTACCCTTAACCCAATGAACAAAAGTTGGCATAGCAGCAACAGCTCTGCTAACAATAAAATGATACTGCTCATTAATATCTTCTACTCTACTATGGCTAGTTTTCACATTTTTTAAGCCCAAACCTAAAACCACCTCATCAACAACTTTTATTTTTTTAGCAATACTATCAACCAAATGAAATGTGCATTCGGGAAACAAAATAGCCAACGGAATACCTGGAAAACCACCACCTGTACCTACATCAATAATTTTGCTTCCATCTTTAAAATTAATTACTTGAGCTATACCCAAAGCATGCAACACATGACGTAGGTATAATTCATCAATATCTTTGCGAGATACCACATTAATTTTCAAATTCCAATCTTGATAAAGTGATTCTAATTTTTTAAACTGGTCTTTTTGAATATCAGTAAGATTAGGAAAGTACTTTAAAATGAGTTCCATTGTTGTTAAATTTTGAACAAAAATATATTTTTTAAATACATTATTTTACAAAAAAACACTATTACTTAAATTGGTTTATACCTATATTTGTAGCTTATTTGGTATTTAAACTCTTTTGAATACCATTTTAAAACAAAAACAATGACAAAACAAGCTTTATCATTTTCAAGAACAGACTCAGCAAAATTTTTTAGAACACTTAATAAACGTGTTAACGATTATTTTAAAGATAATAATATAAAACGTACTGGCAATTGGAAAATTTGGGTTAAAACCATTGTTATGTTTTCATTGTTTTTAACACCTTATTTTTTAATACTCACATTAAACATTCCAGGTTGGGCACAATTATTACTAACTGTGGTTATGGGAATTGGCATGGCTGGAGTAGGCATGAATGTTATGCATGACGGAAACCATGGCTCTTTTTCAAATAAAGAATGGATTAATAGACTTATGGGAAGTAGCATTTATATTCTTGCTGGAAATGTTTATAATTGGAAAGTGCAACATAATGTTTTACATCATACCTATACCAATATTCATGGGCATGATGAAGATTTAGACGCAGGGCGTATTTTACGATTTACCGAACACTCTGAATGGAAATGGCATCATAAGTTTCAGCAGTATTACTCTGTATTGCTTTATGGCCTGTTAACTATAAATTGGGCAATCACTACCGATTGGCAACAAATGCGCCGTTATATGAAACGTAAATTGTCTTATGGTAAATTTCCAAACCCAGTTTGGAACTGGAGTAAATTAGTTATTTCAAAAATTATTTATGTCGCCATTTGGATTGTAATTCCTATGCTATTACTAGACATCGCATGGTGGAAAATATTATTAGGCTTTTTTATAATGCATTATACCGCTGGCTTAATTTTAAGTGTGGTTTTTCAATTAGCACATGTTATGGAAAAAGCCGAAATGCCTCTACCAGAAAAAGATGGCACCATGAAAAACACCTGGGCAATACACCAATTAAAAACAACTATAAATTTTAGTACTAAAAACAAAATTGTTAACTGGTTTACTGGCGGTTTAAACCACCAAGTAGAACATCATATCTTTCCCCATATTAGTCATGTTCATTACACCAAAATATCAAAAATAGTAAAGGAAACTGCAAAGGAGTTTAATTTGCCGTACAATGAATATAAAACAACTCGTAAGGCTATTATCGCACATTTTAAATACTTAAGAGAAATGGGCATGAAACCTGCCTTACAACTTTAACCAGATTACTATATAAATGCAATTATTATCAGACAGAATTTTAAACATGGCTACGTCTGCAACTTTAGCCATGGCTGCAAAAGCAAGAGAACTAAGAGGTGAAGGAAAAGATATTATTGGGTTAAGTTTAGGTGAACCCGATTTTAACACACCAGATTTTATAAAACAAGCGGCTATACAAGCTATTAATGATAATTATAACTCCTATTCGCCTGTTGATGGTTATGGCGATTTAAAAGAGGCTATAATTACCAAATTTAAGCGTGATAATAACTTAACTTACACGCCTACACAAATAGTGGTTTCTACAGGAGCTAAACAATGCCTAGCAAATGTTGCTTCGGTTATGATAAATAAACATGATGAGGTTATTTTACCTTGCCCTTATTGGGTGAGCTATGCCGATATTGTAAAGCTAAATGATGGAATTCCTGTTGAAGTAAAAACAACCATTGATACCGATTTTAAAATGACTGCCTCACAGCTTGAAGCGGCTATTACACCAAAAACAAAAATGCTATGGTTTAGCTCACCATGCAACCCAAGTGGCTCTGTGTATAACCGAACAGAACTTAAGGCTTTGGTAGATGTTTTAGTAAAATATCCTAATATTTATGTGGTTTCTGATGAAATCTATGAGCATATAAATTATGCTGGTGGTCATGCAAGTATTGCTGAATTTGATGAAATGTATGATAGAACCATTACTGTTAACGGCGTATCGAAAGCATTTGCCATGACCGGATGGCGAATTGGCTATATTGGTGCACCTGAAAAAATTGCTCGTGCTTGTAATAAAATGCAAGGTCAAATAACCAGTGGTGCCAATTGTATTGCACAACGCGCTGTAATTACTGCCTTAAATGAATCGCCTAGTAGAGTTCAATATATGATTGATGAATTTAAAATTAGACGTGATTTAATTTTAGATTTGTTAAGTGATATTGATGGCTTTAAAACAAATACTCCTGATGGTGCTTTTTATGTTTTTCCTAATATTTCTTATTACTTTGGTAAAACCTTACGCGGGAAAACTATCAATAATGCATCTGATTTTTCTATGTATTTATTAGAAGAGGCTTTGGTTGCTACCGTTGATGGTGAAGCCTTTGGAAACCCAGATTGTATTCGTATTTCGTATGCGGCTTCTCAAGAACAAATTAAGGAAGCTATTAAACGTATAAAAGCGGTTTTAGTTTAAATTGAACAAAACCTTTTAATATTTATTAAAACCTATTGTGTTTTTTAAACCCGATAGGTTTTTTTGTACTATAAAATAATGGGTGTTTAAGCTATTTTGATAGGTTTTAAACTAAGCTAAATACAGCATTAGCGATAGAAATGGTTAGCTTTTGGCGAGTTTACTCTGCGAGCCAAAACTAGTAATGTATAGCGCGACCTTTAGGGAATGCCCAAAAAGAAAAACTATCGGTTTCTCCAGAAAAAAGGGGTTAGTAAAATAAGTACTGTAAACAACTCTAAACGCCCAATAAGCATTAAAAAAGAAGCCCACCATTGTGCTAAAGGCGGCAGTGCTGCATAGTTATTTACAGGTCCAAAATTGCCCAATGCCGGACCAATATTACCTAAGGTTGATGCGGCTAAACCAATGGCAGATTCAAAGTTTATTTGAAACATAGAAAACACTAAAGCACCTATAATAAAAGACAGCATGTAGAGTATAAAAAAACCTAAAATGTTAAAAACTATGTCTCCAGAAATGGCTTTTTTATTATACCTAACGGGCAAAATAGCATTAGGGTGTAGGGTGCGTTTAAACTCTAAAAAGCCATTTTTAATAAGTATTAAGTGGCGTACTACTTTTACACCACCAGATGTGCTACCTGCCGAGCCACCTAAGAACATAAGCCCAAAAAAGAATACGGTTAAAAAGGGTGTCCAAACGGTGTAATCTGCTGTTATAAAACCGGTGGTTGTTACAACGGTGAGTACTTGAAAAAGGGCGTGTCTAAAGGCACTTTCTGCTTCTCCAAAAACCATAGGGTGACTTATGGTAGATGTTGATGTATTTGCCCTAAAATAAATAATTACAGCAGCTATAATAGTGAATATAATGATAAACTTAAAGTATAGTTTAAACTCGTCGTCTTTTATTATTTTTTGAACTTTTCCTTTAAATGC
>JALRJA010000391.1 GCA_023255235.1 Flaviramulus sp. | reverse complement strand
ATTGCAACTATACAAGATGGAGATGCAGTAATTTGTTTTAATTTTAGAACCGATCGTTGTAGAGAAATCACAGAAGTATTGACACAAAAGGATTTCCCTGAATTGGATATGCATGCATTAAAATTGCACTACACCACGATGACCAAATATGATGAGACCTATAAAAATGTACATGTTGTATTTGAAAACGATAATTTAATCAATACTTTAGGTGAAGTATTGGCAAAAAATAATAAAAAGCAAATTCGAATTGCCGAAACAGAAAAGTATCCTCATGTTACTTTCTTTTTCTCAGGCGGAAGGGAAGCTCCTTTTAATGGAGAAACTCGTATTTTAAGAAACTCACCCAAGGTTGCCACTTATGATTTAAAACCCGAAATGAGTGCTTTTGAGTTGCGTGATGCTCTACTACCCGAACTTAAAAAAGGGACTGTAGATTTTGTTTGTTTAAATTTTGCTAACGGTGACATGGTAGGTCATACTGGCGTTATGGAAGCAGCAATAAAAGCTTGTGAAGCGGTTGATGCGTGTGTAAAAGATGTGGTTACAACTGCTTTAGAAAATGGCTATACCACCCTTCTTATTGCTGATCATGGAAACTGTGAAACTATGATAAACCCAGATGGAACACCAAATACGGCTCATACCACAAACCCTGTACCCATTATTTTAATTGATAATAAATTAACACCAATTACAGATGGTATTTTGGGTGATATAGCACCAACCATTTTAAAAATAATGAATATTCCTCAACCAGAAGCCATGACCCAACACCCTTTAGTGTAGGTACTTAAATTATTTTTTTAGTATTAAAAACGCTTGCTAAATTAATTCAAAATATGCTTTATCTATAGATTCTTTATGATCTGGGTGTGCAATATTTACTAATGCTTTTACTCTGTCTTTAATGGTTTTACCGTATAAATTGGCAATACCATATTCTGTAACTACATAGTGCACATGCGATCTGGTTGTTACCACACCAGCACCCGGTTTTAAAGAAGCTACAATTCTACTAATTCCTTTTTTTGTAACAGAAGGTAGCGCAATAATAGCTTTTCCTCCTTCACTCAATGAGGCACCTCGTATATAATCCATTTGCCCTCCAACACCCGAGTACATTTTGGCTCCAATAGAATCGGCACATACTTGCCCTGTTAAATCTACTTCTATTGCCGAGTTTATAGCTACCATTTTAGGGTTTTGCTTTATAATAGAAGCATCATTTACATAATCTGAAGTACGCATTTCTATAAAAGGATTATCATCAACATAATCATATAAGCGTTTGGTTCCTATTAAAAATGTTGCTAAAGCACGCCCTGGATTTACACCTTTAAAATTACCATTAATCACATCTTTTAAAATCAAATCAATAACACCATCTGAAAACATTTCGGTATGAAGTCCTAAATTTTTATGATTGGTAAGTCTAGACAAAACAGCATTTGGAATACTGCCAATACCCATTTGTAAAGTGCTTTCATCGTCTATTAAACTAGCAACATAATCTCCAATTTTATTTTCAATTGCCGAAGGTTCACCTAGATTATGAATAGGAATTGGCTCATCAGACTCTACAAACAAATCTATTTCTGTATGATGAATAATGCCATCGCCATGCGTTCTAGGCATTTGTTTGTTAACTTGAGCAATTACAATTTTAGCATTTGAAATGGCAGCCAAAGTAGCTTCAACCGAAACGCCTAAAGAACAATAACCATGTTTATCTGGAAATGACACATGAATTAATGCCACATCTAAATTAAGAATATTTCTTTTAAACAGTAATGGTAATTCACTCAAAAATACAGGTGTGTAAGATCCATTTCCTGCAGACAAAGTATGGCGAACATTTTTACCAATAAAAAATGAATTAACATGAAAACTGTCTTTAAATTCTGGGTTTGCATAAGGTGCTTCACCTTCTACATGCAAATGGCAAACTTCTACATTTCTTAATTCTTCATGTCTGTCTGCCATTGCTTTCACTAGCAATTGTGGTGCTGCGGCGGCAGCTTGTACATAAACTCTATTATTAGATTTAATACGTTTTACAGCATCTGCTGCACTTACAACTTGATACATATTTATTTTAAATTAACAGCTCAAAAGTATTTAATAATACATTAAAAAAACCTGTCAAAAATCATATATCAATAAAAATTAGTAAAATTTAATTTAAGTATCTTTGCCTATATTTTATTAATTATGATTGAAGTTAAAACTAGAGATGAAATTGAATTGATGCGTGAAAGTGCATTAATAGTATCTAGAACTTTAGGTGAAATGGCAAAAGCTATTAAACCCGGAGTAACCACACTTCAATTAGATAAAATGGCTGAAGAATATATTAGAGACCATGGTGCAGAGCCTGGGTTTTTAGGGCTTTATGGCTTTCCTAATACACTATGTGTGAGTCCTAATAGTCAGGTTGTTCATGGCATTCCCAATGCAAACCCACTACTTGAAGGCGATATTGTATCTATAGATTGTGGTGCTTTAAAAAATGGCTTTTATGGTGATCACGCTTATACTTTTGCTGTTGGTGAAATAGCTCCAGAAACCCAAAAACTTCTTCAGGTTACCAAAGAATCATTATACATTGGAATTAGTGAGTTTAAAGCTAATAATCGAGTAGGTGATGTGGGTTATGCTATTCAACAATATTGTGAAAACCATGGTTATGGTGTTGTGAGAGAATTGGTCGGTCATGGCCTAGGAAAAAAAATGCACGAAGACCCAGAAATGCCCAATTATGGTAAACGTGGTAAAGGCAAAAAATTTGTAGAAGGTATGGTAGTGGCGATAGAACCCATGATAAATATGGGAACACATCGTATAAAACAACACCTTGATGGCTGGACTATAACAACTCTTGATAATAAACCAAGTGCCCATTTTGAACATAATGTAGCATTACTAGATGGTAAGCCAGAATTACTGTCAACATTTGCTTTTATATACGAGGCTTTAGGCATTAAAAGTGATGAAGAAACTATTTTTAGAAAAGAAGCATTAATTTTATAGCAATGAACTTTAAAATTTCTGAAATACCAGAAAAAATAGTAGCGAAAGGTATAACCGGTAGATATATTCATTCTGATAACATAACTATAGGTTTTGTTACAATTGAAAAAGGAGCAGTTTTACCAAGCCACGCCCATTTGCATGAGCAGACTACACAAGTTATTTCTGGTAAATTAGAATTAACTATTGATGGTTTTACCAACGTTTTAGAACCAGGAACTATTGCAATGATTCCTTCTAATGTAGTTCATAGTGCTTTAGCCTTAACAGATTGTCTTGTAACAGATACATTTTGTCCTGTTAGAGACGATTATAAATAATAGTTTTATAAAACACACGCCATTACACAAATTATTTAGTTACACCAAACGCCAAAAAGTATAACAAGACATTAAGCAAAATGGTTTTTTTAAATTTGAATTATCTATGTTAAAAAAACTTTTCAAGTTTGTATTAAACAGTATTCCCAGACCTATATTAATTAGGCTTAGCTATATTGTTAAACCAGTTTTAGCATTCATTTTAAAAGGCAATAAATTTATAGATCCTATTGATGGCAAACGTTTTAAAACCTTTTTGCCTT
>JALRJA010000232.1 GCA_023255235.1 Flaviramulus sp. | reverse complement strand
GAAGCCCCAAAAGAAAACAAAACAGTTGTGGCAGAAAAAGAGGTAAATGATAAAAACACTTTGAGTAAAGTTAAAAATTCAAAGAATAAAGTAATAGCTAATAACACAAAAGTAAATGAATAGTATGATTTTAGCAGCAGGTACGTTAGGAACAGTAATGGTAACCGTAATAGCTTTTTTGGTTATTACATTATTATTAGTAACATTACTATTGTTTGTAAAGCAAAAATTATCGCCATCTGGTCCAGTAAAAATTACTATCAATAGTGAAAAAGAAATAGAAGTAGCTTCAGGTGGAACTTTATTATCTACCCTTGGTGCACAAAAAATATTTTTACCTTCGGCTTGCGGTGGTGGTGGCACTTGTATTCAATGTGAATGCCATGTTTTATCTGGCGGTGGTGAAGCTTTACCTACCGAAACACCGCACTTTACACGTAAAGAATTGCAACATGGTGCTCGTTTAGCATGTCAAGTTAAAGTTAAACAAGACATGAATATTACCATTCCTGAAGAAGTTTTTGGTATTAAAAAATGGGAAGCTACAGTTGTTAGAAATTACAACGTAGCATCTTTTATTAAAGAATTTGTGGTTGAGATTCCAGAAGACATGGGCTACAAAGCAGGTGGGTATATTCAAATTGAAATTCCGCCTTGTGTTATAAACTATTCAGATATAGATATTACAGCACATCCAGAAGAACACGATACTCCAGATAAATTTAAAGCAGAATGGGATAAATTTGCTCTTTGGCCACTTGTAATGAAAAATGACGACGTTCTTGAAAGAGCTTATTCTATGGCTTCATACCCAGCAGAAGGTCGTGAGATTATGCTAAATGTTCGTATAGCAACACCACCTTGGGATCGTGTTAAAAACGGTTGGATGGATGTTAACCCAGGCGTGGCATCATCTTATATATTTGCACAAAAACCAGGTGATAAAGTAACTATTTCTGGACCTTATGGCGAATTCTTTATCAATGAATCTGAAAGTGAAATGCTTTATGTAGGTGGCGGAGCTGGTATGGCACCAATGCGATCTCACCTATATCATTTATTTAAAACATTAAAAACCGGAAGACAAGTTACCTATTGGTATGGCGGGCGTTCTAAACGTGAATTATTCTATCTAGACCATTTTAAACAACTAGAAAATGATTTTCCCAACTTTAAATTCTTTTTAGCTTTATCAGAACCTCTTCCAGAAGATAACTGGAAAGTTAAAGAAGATATAAATGCACCCGGTGATGGCTTTGTTGGTTTTATTCATAATTGTGTTATAGACAACTATTTAAGTAAACACGAATCTCCAGAAGATATAGAATTATATTTCTGCGGACCACCTTTAATGAATAAAGCCGTTCAAAAAATGGGTGAAGATTTTGGCATACCAGATGAGCATATAAGATTTGATGACTTTGGAGGGTAATTTTCTCTAATCTCGACAGTATGAATACACCTCTTACAGAACAAGAACTACATAATCTTGCCATGAATCATGTGGGCAAAGATTTAGAAAAACGAGGTTTTGAGTTTATTGCCGTTAATAGCAAACTTAAAAAACATCCGCAGTTTGTTTGTATAGATAAACACAAACAATACTATTTTGTAATTGTAAGAGCTGTTCTCCTTCCTGAAAACCCAAATAATTATGATGTTGTTTGGATGGAATCGTTTAAAAAACACGCTCGTGAAAAAGATGCCAAAGTACTATATGCTGGAGTTGGTTTGGCCAATATTCAAAACAAAAAAGAGCCTGTTTATCTTAACCAACAATATTTAATGGAATATAACGGTATTCAGTTTTTGGAAACTAACTTCAATTAAATGAAACATCTTGTTGTAGCATGCTTTTGCATTTTAGTTTTTAGCTGCAAAAAACAATTAAAAAACACCACCCTTTCTGGTGAAATTTTTGGTACAACCTATTCTATTATTTATAATTCTAAAACCAACTATTACAAACCATTTGATAGTATATTTAACGCTATAAACAACTCATTATCTACCTATCAAACCAGTTCTTTAATTTCAAAAATTAACAGAAATGAAGACACTATTATAGATAGCCATTTTGAAACTGTTTTTAACACATCAAAACAACTATTTTTTAATACAAAAGGTGCTTTTGATCCCACCATTGGAGCTGTAGTTAACGCTTGGGATTTTGGACCAGGAGGCAAAATTGAAAATCTAGATAGCTTAAAAATAGATAGTTTAATGGTATTTGTAGGCTTTAATAAAGTCTTTTTAACAGATAAAACTATAACAAAACCAAAAGGAGCTTTTATAGATTTTAATGCTATTGCCAAAGGCTATGGTGTAGATGTTATTGGTGACTTTTTAGAACATAAAAAAATCACAAACTATTTAATTGAAATTGGTGGCGAAATTAGAGTTAAAGGTATAAACATTGAAAAACAAAAACCATGGAAAGTAGGTATTGAAATGCCTCTTTTTGATGGAACGCAGTCTGTTTTAAAAACCATAACTTTACAAGATGAAGCTATGGCAACATCGGGCACTTATAGAAAATTTAAAGTTGACAAAAACGGTAACAGATATGCCCATATTATTGATACCAAAACGGGCTATCCCAGTAAAACCAACCTGTTAAGTATTTCTGTAATTGCTGAAAATTGCATGATTGCCGATGCTTATGCTACGGCATTTAAAGCCATGGGAATTGAAGAAGTAAAAATTTTTCTAAAAGAACACCCAGAACTAAAAGTGTTTTTAATTTTTGAAAATAACAAAAAGGAATTTGAAACAGTAGCCTTAAACGATTTTCCAAAAAATTAGCGTATTGTAAAATAGCATCATAAGGCTAAAAAACTATTTATAACACACCGGAATAATCTCTGTTTTAAACAAGCCATATTTATTTATATCGGCGTCTGAAAACTTGGTGGCATAAGCCACTTCTTCAACCTTAAAACCAACAGATCTTAGTTTATCAAAATAATCACGACCATACACTCTAACATGATCGTATTGTCCAAAAATTTTGCTACGTTCTTTTCTATCAGTAATTGTATTATCTTCAAAAGTAACTTCACGATTTAAATCTTGAGGTATTTGAAATATGCCCATTCCGTTTACTTTTAAAACTCTATAAAGTTCTTCCATAGCCTTTTTATCATTAGGAATATGCTCTAAAACATGATTACATAAAATTATATCAAACTCATTGTCTTTAAAGGGTAAATTACAAATATCGGCCTTAATATCTGCCAAAGGCGAGTTTAAATCGGTTGTAACATAGTGTAGGTTTTTTAATTTTTTAAACCGTTTATAAAAAGCCTGTTCGGGTGCAAAATGAAGTACTTTTAAATGTTCTGAAAAAAAATTGGTTTCATTTTTAAGATATAACCAAAGTAATCTATGGCGTTCTAAACTTAATGTTGAAGGAGATAGCACATTATTGCGTTGCTTTGTGTAACCATAAGGCAAAAAGGTTTTAAAACGTTTGCCATCAATAGGATCTATAAATTTATTGCC